>CBDVCK010000131.1:0-9445 GCA_965372465.1 uncultured Thermoplasmata archaeon
TAATATCTTTGCCCAATTACTTTGATCACCATTTCTTTTAAACCAAAAAGACACAGTTATATTAAGAGGCTTTAAAGAAGGATCATCAGTTGTATTGATTAAATCATCTACACCATCAAAAGTCATGGCACCATCTATCTTTCCAGAAGAATTAAATGTCACTCCACCACTTTCGATTCCATTGTTCTGATTAGAGGTCGAATCAATGGCAATACCGCTGGATTCGTTCAAGTGCCAAACACCCACATAACTCGCATCATAAGTTCCACTCACATCTTGGACATCGAGGGCACCCGGGTTCCCGTAATACATCCAGATAAAATCCGTGGACGAACCTGCAGCTATATTCGTCACATTCACCCAAACATAACTGGACCCAGAGGTATTCCAATCCTCGATATGATATTTTAACTCAGTAGAGCCATCCTCGTCTATGAACCGCAGATCGGTACCATCCGATTTCGCTTTCGAGTAATCAAAATTCGATGCATTCAAATTGACCAGGACAGGGAAATTCAACAGATCTTCTGATTGGCCGCTGTTATCAAAGGTCAATTTTTTGCGGAATGACCAGCCGCTATTCCACCAATCTCCAACAATTCTATCCATATAAGGCGCACCTGCGATTACATCGTCATATCCATCCCCATTCACATCTCCTGCCCAGGATACATTCCAGCCAAAATTATCATCGCCTGTTAAACCTACAATTGTCCCAACTTCATCTAGTGGGACTTCCCCGATTACAGGTTTAATCCCTCCCCAATGGAAAATGGGGATGAGAGAGGATAAAATAATAATCATCGTTATACAGAATGAATATACCTTTTTAACCTTCTTTTTATCCATCTTTTAGCCTCGAGTTTTTATCTAGGCATTGGTATAAATTCATTTATCTTTGTTCTAATTCCGCGACCCTTGAAGCCCCAAAAGGACTTGGATTCGATAATCTCTCGTTTTTATTAATTTAAAGATATTATTACTAAATATTATACCACTGTTATAATAATTAAATAGTATTGATAAGAAAATCAGGTTTGATTACTAAATTTGAGAAAAACAGCGATTTTTAACCATCATATCAGTTCATTATCATCCCGCTCATACTGCATTGCCAGGGAGATATCCTCCTTTTCCACAAAAATAACACCACACCTGGTACATTTGGGATCATATTCCTTAATCTCTTTGCCACATATTGGACACGCAAAAACTTCTGATTTTTCGTCCTCAACATGCGCAGACAGGACAGGCTTGTGATTTTCCGATAATTTTTGAAGTTCATCGATTATTTCATCTTTTTCACGGTCCCAAACCATTATTGCCATTTCAATATCGTCCTCATTAGTTTTAAGTTGAGATTTTTTTATTTTCTTCTTTGATATTAGACTTCCTACCATGTCCCTTATGCCTACTAAGTTACTCATATCACCCTGCCAGAACTCAAGGGCAATCCCGTATTTCTTGTCAATATCATCAAGGAGCTTTTTTACACGGGAGCGTAACTTATCACCATTACCTCCAAAAATCACAGCCAAATAAAGTGGCTTCGATCTCTCAATAAGTATCTTGTTATACCCAAACTTCATTTCATCGAGTTCCCAATCATTACTAGGTATTTTTTCGGCAAATGCATCTCGAATAAAGTCTTGAACAGCAGTGAACATACCACTCACCACAACATCCTCTAGCTCAGAACCCTCTTTCTCAGTGGCTATGGCAATAGGAAGTCCGCCTTCATGGATTAAAAATGCCTCATAGACATTGTAATAACTTCTTTTCTTGTAAATTGCAAATGCACCTCCAATAGCAACAAGAAGAATGGAGAATACCCAAGGCCAAGGAATTAAATCCCAAACAGATGGTACAATCTGCTCTGAGCGTTTGATACTCACTATGAAACTTCTTGATGTTTCAAGCTCACCGTCACTTACTGTAACTGTAATGATATCTTCTTTTACGTCTTTAGGATATTGGAATGTTAAAATATTACCAACTAAGATCACATATGCATTGCCTACATCGCTTTGCACACTGATTGTTAAGTCCGCAAAATCGTTGTCAATATCATCAATATACCCTGTTAAATCCAATATCCATTGGGCTCCCTCCTCTTTCTCCTGTGTTGGGATTCGGCTTATTGTTGGTGCATCGTTCACGGGAACCACAAAAACGAGTATATTATCCTCGGCTAATGCCCCCATTGTATCTGTGGCACGGAAGGTTACGATTTCAGAGCCAGACCAGTTTTCGGGTGCCGAGAAATCCACTGAAAGATCACTGTTTATGCTGATATTTATGAATCTTGTCCCGTTCGTATAGAACAGTACGTTACTATCTACATCAAGGAAAAAGTTACTTAATACAAAAACATTTTCTAAAACTGTGTCTTCATTGAATGTAACATCAGGTAACTCAGATATAATTTCAGGAGGGAAATCGTCTGTTATGCCAATTTGAATCTCTTGGGAGCCCACCTTTAAACCGTCTGAAACATAAATCGTCACGGGAATCGTCATTCCATTCATAGATTCGGGATACGTTACTACTATTCCCAGGTTATTGTCCTGTTGGATTTGAATGTAATCACTTGACTCCGAGGTCCATACCAGAAGATCCTCAGTTTCGTTATCTGGATCAAATATATAAGGTGAAAGGTCGAATGCATAGGAGTAATCATAGTGTACCACTAGATCTGGAACGTTAGATATCACAGGCCCATCATTTACAGGTAAAACGGTAACTGTTATCGTATCCTCAACTTTAGCCCCTGTTGGGTCCTCCGCTCTGAATGTAACAAGTTCACTTCCAGTCCAATGACCTAATGCAGTGATATCCACTGTGTTATTTTCATTGATATCAATTTTTAAGTTGAAATATCCCGAGGAGAAGAATAAACTATCCTGGTCCTTATCTATGTAATAATCGTCAAGGTCAAATACATTGTAAAGCGTGGAATTCTCCAGGAGAACCACATCAGGTAATTTTCTAACCAGTTCAGGCACCCAGTCTGCAGTTACATTGACCCTGATCATGGTTCGAGTTGAGTCGATATCATCGTATAGGGTTAATACCACTAGAATGCTTTCTCCAACCCTGTCTTCGGGATAGTGGAATGTCACTTTCAACCCGTCCACTTCAGCATAACCATCACCTGAATCCACAGTTGGTTCGGATGTTAGAATGTAAAGGTCTGAAATCGGTGTCTCAACATCATGAACATAGAAGGTATAATCCCATGGACTGGGATCATCATCATGTGTTGCATAATCATCGAAATGGACATAAAGGTTGGGGGGTAGAGGATCAAAGTACGGCAAATCGTTTACAGGAGTTAGATTGACCCACAGCGCCTGGGAGACTTTATCTCCGTTGCTGTCAGCAAGCCATAATATCACTTCATTGGATCCATAGGCATTTTCCTTTGGAATGAAAGTGAATAAATCGTCGGGGCTGTTCATACCAGTAACTGTGTAAAGGGTGGTATCAACTCCGGTCAAGTACCAATTAAGATCGGTACCTGAATCCTCGATATCATCTTCATAAGGTGTTAAATACAGTGTCCAAGGCAGGCTGTCCTCAGGCTTTATTTGATGTGGCACGAATCCCAGAATTTGGGGAGGTCTGTTTCCAGTGCTCTGCACTGTCAAAAGCCCCCCTATTTCACTAACCAAATAATTTTGCGAGCCGATATATCTAGCCCCGAAACCATAATTCCCTGGAGTAAAATCTACATAATAATTAATGGATGCGATGCCACTCACCGATGTTGTACTTAAAACTATGAATTCACTAGGGTCATACCTACTATTTTTATTTTTATCGATATAAAAGATTACCTTTTCATTTTCTATCGGCTTACCATTACTGTCCGTCAATGAAGCATTTAACATGACTGTTACGCCCATCTCCACAACCTTACTTTCAGCGGTAAGTGTGGCAGGTTTTGGATTGATGAACAAGAGAGATTCCTCATCTGCAACCAAATAATCTTCCGACCCGTTATATTTGGCAGTAAAGTTATAGATACCCAATGATAGGTTCGCTGTATAAACCATAGAAATACTGCCACCTGCAAGAGTTAAACCCCAACCGATTTGCTCCTCAATCTCATAAATTCCATTCATATTTATATCGATATAGAACTCAATAATCTCATCATCTATTGGATTGTTGCTGCTATCCAATAATGTAGCATTGAGGTAAACTTCATCTGAGAATTCAAAAGTACAATTTGAAACCTCCAGAACCCCGGGAATCGGAGAAACATCAGGAGCGAAAGATTCAGGTGTTTCCTGCGCCCACAGTCCCAATGAATCGTTGGCTGAGAAATGAAATGAATAGGAACCAACTGAAAGAGGTGTTATGTAGTAATATTCCTTTCCATCTGAATAATCGAAATCGAGGGGGTCGACCTCTATCATATTGAAAATCCCGAAATTAGTGATATTCGCGGTAATAGTTGCCGGTGGATGATTGTCCAAATCGTTATATGTCACACTGAAATTATAGAAGCCTTTTGCCAATCCCACTTGAGGAGTTACATTCCCCAACAATAGGGTCGGTTGTCGATTGGCAACATTGAACCCAAGGATAGATGTTTGCGTCCAATTACCAACTATATCTTCAGCAATAAAATAAAAGTTATAGGAACCGACTGCAAATCCTGATATATTGAAACAATACTCTTTTCCATCTGTATAATCTGTATCCAGAGAATCGACTTCCATTAGGTCAAACACACCCGCACTTGTAATATTAACGGAAATCGTGGAAGGGGCATGATCGTCCAAATCGGAATATATGACTGAAAAGTTGAACCAGGTATCTGTGTTCCCAGTGTTTGGGTTAACCTGATCTGAGGATAGTGTTGGAGCCCTGTTAATAACATCGAACTGGAAAATACTGCTTTCTGTCCAGGTTCCTATTGTATCATTTGCCCCAAAATTAAAGGAATATGGGCCCAGCGCGAATCCCGATATATTGTAATAATAAGACTTGCCGTTCGTATAATCAGTGTCCAAGGAATCAAATTCCATTAAGCTATAAACACCAAAACCTGTGATATTCACAGATATAACATATGGAGCATGGTTGTCAAGGTCGATGTAGGTAACCGTGAAGTTATACCAGTTATCAATAAAACCGGTTGTGGGGCTAACCTGCCCATTGGATAATGAAGGATCCCTATTAACGACATCAAACTGCAAGAGTCCACTTTCAATCCAATCGAAGATAGTGTCGCAAGCCGCGAAATTAAAGGAATATGAACCCACTGCAAATCCTGAGATAATAATGAGTTGGTATGATTTGCCATCTGTAAAATCTGTATCCAAAGGATCCACCTCATTCAAACCATAGACACCCAGTCCAGTTATATTAACGGTGATAATGGAGGGGGCATGGTTGTCCAAATCTGTATATGTAACGGTAAAATTGAAAGAGGAATCGGTAAATCCAATGGTCGGGTCCACCTGTTCTGAGGTCAGTATCGGTATTCTGTTTATGACATCGAACTGCAAAATTCCACTTTCGGTCCAGTTTCCCTGGGAATCGCTTGCAGCAAAATGGAAGGAATAGATGCCTAGTGCAAATCCTGATGAATTCCAGTAATATCCTTTTCCATCCATGTAATCGATATCCCCGGGATCAACCTCAGATAAACCGTAGATACCAGAACCTGAGATATTCACAGTGATAATGCCAGGAGGCTGATCATCTGGATCGATGTAATTTACCGTGAAGTTGAACCAACTGTCGATAAATCCTGTACCTGGAGCAACCTGTCCAGTGACCAGTGAGGGTCCCCGATTGATCACATCGAGCAACACGGTTGTGCTTTCAATCCAATCTCCCATGATGTCTTCGGCTGCGAAATGGGAAGAATATGAACCGATTCCAAACCCTGAGGCATTATAGTAATATTCCTTACCATTGCTGTAATCGACATCTAGGGGGTCTACCTCAATTAGAGTATAGACACCTACACCGGAAATATTTACGGTAATTGTATTGGGAGCATGGTTATCTAAATCAGTATAAACCACAGAAAGATTGAACCAGGTATCGATATACCCAACAGCAGGTATGACCTGCTCAGAAGATAATGTTGGAATCCTGTTTACCACATCGAATTGTAAAACTGCGCTTTCTGTCCAATCTCCGATGGTATCATTTGCTGCAAAATGGAAGGAGTAAGTACCTACCGCAAATCCAGAGGTATTATAATAATATTCCTTGCCATCTGTATAATCGGTATCCAGAGAATCTGTCTCCAATAATCCAAATACACCCACACCCGAAATATTGACGGTAATGATATCAGGGGCATGGTTATCCAAGTCTGTGTAAGTGACGGTATAATTAAACCAAGTATCTGTAAATCCAGAGTTTGGATTGACCTGATTCGAGGATAATTGTGGAATTCTATTTATTACGTCAAACTGCAAAATTCCACTTTCATTCCAGTTTCCATCTGAATCGTTTGTTGCGAAATGGAAGAGGTAAGTATCCACAGAAAATCCTGATACATTGACGTAAAATAATTTACCATCCGAATAATTATTGTCGAGGGGATCCGCTTCTACCAGGTCATATATTCCTACTCCAGTAATATTCACTGTGATAATATTTGGTGATTGATTATCCGGGTCAGTATATATTACACTGAAATTGAATCCGTCATCAGTAAATCCTGTTGAGGGGGAAACCTGATTCATGGATAAAATTGGGATGTTATTCAGAACATCGAATTGTAAAACTGCGCTTTCGATCCAGTTCCCGATAGTATCGTTTGCTGCAAAGTGGAAAGAATAGGTACCGGCTGTAAATCCTGATACATTGAAATAATAATTTTTACCATCTGTATAATTGACATCCAGGGAATCTATCTCCAATAGATCGAACACACCCACACCCGTTATATTTACTGTGATAAGATCTGGGGCATGGTTATCCAAATCTGTATAACTCACAGAAAAGTTATACCAGGTATATGTAAATCCAGTAGTGGGTATGACCTGATCAAAGGATAACTGCGGAATTCTGTTTATTACGTCAAACTGCAGTGTGCTGCTTTCAGCCCAGTCTCCTATTGTATCATTTGCCGCAAAATTAAAGGAATAGGTTCCCAGAGCAAATCCAGACATATCATAGTAATACTCTTTACCATCTGTGTAATCAATATCCAGGGAATCCGTTTCTGTTAAATCAAAAACACCTAAGCCAGAAATATTAACTGTAATTCTATCAGTGGCATGATCATCAAAATCGGTGTACGTAACTGTATAGTTGAACCAAGTATCGATATTTCCAGAGTTAGGATTGACCTGTTCAAAGGAAAGCAGTGGAACTCTGTTTACAACATCTAACTGAAAGGTAGCGCTTTCAGACCAGTTACCACCGGTATCATTTGCTGCGAAATTGAAGAAGTAGGTTCCAACTGCAAATCCTGAGATATTAAAGAAATAATCCTTACCATCAGTATAAACCAAGTCTGAGGAATTAACCTCTATTAATCCATATACACCTTGGCCTGTAACATTAACTGTAATAATGTCAGGTGGTTGATTATCGATATCAGTGTATCTTACACTGAAGTTGAACCATGAATCTGTAAATCCGTTTGAGGGCGATGCCTGTCCCATGGATAAAAGTGGAGCACTGTCCAATACATCAAAAAGTAAAGTTGGGCTTTCTGTCCAGTCTCCAATGGTATCGTTCGCTGCAAAATTAAAGGAATAACTGCCCACTGAAAAACCAGATAAATTGACATAATACCCTTTACCATCAGTGTGATCAACATCTAATGCATCAACTTCTATTAATGCAAAGACCCCAACACTTGTAATGTTCACAGTGATGATGTCCGGAGCATGATTATCCAAATCTGTGTAAATAACAGTGAAATTGAATCCAGCGGAAGAAGAGCCTACCACCGGATTAACTTGGGGAGCGGATAATGAGGGTATCCTGTTCTGAACTTCAAACTGAAATACACTACTTTGCACCCAGTTCTCTAATGTATCGTTTGCCCAGATCGAGAATTGATAAAGGCCGATCATAGTATATGAATCGTTGTAGTACCAGTTGTTGGCAATTGGATTTATCATGGATGAATTGATGTACCCTCCATCGGGAAGCGTCACATTGAGCCAAACACCAAACACTCCATCGAGGTCTGTTACCATGCCTGTTATATTGATATTGCCTCCTGAGAATATTACCCCGGGACTGGCAATAATATTTGTAATTTCAGGTGCGCCGGAAAGGGGATCGATATTCTGCGCTCCAGGTGTTGAACCGTTCTCCGTGCTCCTGTCTTTGCCAAAAGGATCTGCGTAGCCCGTTGCGTTCTCCCAATCTGCTGTGTTGTTTAAATCTGTAGATTTCTTATCGCGCCCAATGGTCTCGTTATTTAATAGCTCTGAGGTATCAACATACTCACAATCTGTCCACACACCTAAATATACCGCAATACTATCATCTGTGCCAGGGTTGGCACCCCACGCGAGATAATCGAAGATGTAGCCTTGGGAGCTCTTCACTGACAGGTCGTCATAAGCTCCAAGCATGGATGATGTTGATGTGGCACTGTTTATTATGGGTCCGTACAACTCCGTGCTGGTGTTGGTTCCCGATTGACCGAGGTAACACATCAAGTAAGCACCGGCAGCCAGAGTCCCAGCACCGCTCAGATCGAAGAGATTTCCATCGTAATCAGATAGATATAGATCATTTAAATTGGATGTACTGCTCGAAGGATTGTAGAGCTCGACCCACTCGTAACTGGTTGTTGTTGTGCTACTTGGAGAAGATTCTTCGCTCCCCACATACAAGAACGAAACCGTGTCGTTCGTGTTATTGTATCCAACGCCAACCCAATCTACTGACCTGGGAACATCTGATATGCGGACTTCGTCAAGAATGCCACCAAAGTTCTGCGATCCACCCACTCTTCCACCTATGGTAACAGGTGCGGAAGATGTGGTGGACGATATAGGGCCGGAACCTCCAGAGTCAGTCCTCACCTGTGATCCGTTATGATAATGAATTTTTAATGAACCGTCATATGTAAAACTAACGTGCACCCATACACTCTTGCCAATTGTGTAGCCCCCTGAGTCACCACCTGCTTCAAAGCTCAGGTCTTTATCGCTGGGATCGGCATTAAAATTTGCGCCCCATAAAGTATTACTGTCAGTTTCATCTCTCTTACATATAACCCTTGCCCAATCATCGAGAGCGGCGTTATCGATATTCAACCAAAAAGAGAGGGTGAGTTTATCATGTACTCCGTCCGTTAGACCGAGATCACCAAAAATAAACCTGTCATCACCTGCACTGCCTGTAAACTCCTGCCCATAACCGATTCGGCCTGTGATCCTTGTAGGTGTATCTCCTCTAGTGCCGTCATATGTGGATGAAGCGGAATTGGCAATACTAC
>CBDVCK010000132.1:0-9431 GCA_965372465.1 uncultured Thermoplasmata archaeon
TTTTGGCCAGGGCTTTGTCGTTTAAATTCGGATGAGTTACAAGGCCCCATATAGTGTTCTGTTCCTTTTTTGTCAGTTTCTTTGGAGACATCAATGACATTATGAGATAATATCCTTATAAGTTTTGTTATAATTGCATGTATTTTGATTGTAAATATACTAAATCGATATGAATTATGCAAAAAACTTCATATTCCGCATATTTTGGCTTCTTTAGGTATTTTTCCTCAAATATCTTGAAAAACCGAACATAAATCTTTTATGTCACCGGAATATACCGCATGCGAACTTATGGAGGCTGAGTTTATGCAAAAAAAGGCGAAAATTACGATCACCCCTCCGGGACCACGGGCGCGTAAGATGATTTTGCGGGATCATAAATTCCTGGCAACAGCCACTAAAACCTCTCCCATTGCCGCAAAGCGTGCCAGAGGAGCCATGGTCGAGGATGTCGATGGAAACACCTATGTGGATTTCACAAGCGGTGTGGCTGTTGTAAATGTGGGTCACTGCCATCCGAAAGTTGTGGAAGCGGTTTCGAGGCAGGCTGCTGATTTGATGCATTTTGCGGGAACTGACTTTTACTACGATGCCCAAAATGACCTTGCCGAGACACTTACCAAAATTACCCCGGGAAAATTTGCAAAAAAAGTTTTTTTCGTAAACAGCGGAACTGAGGCAAATGAATGTGCAATCAAGCTTGCCAAGTGGTCAACGAAAAAGAATCAATTTGTGGGGTTTATCAACGCCTTTCACGGAAGAACAATGGGTTCGCTTTCTTTAACAGCCTCCAAGATCGTGCAAAGACAAAGATATTTTCCCGCAATGCCGGGTGTGACAAGTATTCCATATGCCTACTGCTATCGATGCAGGTACAAATTGGAGTATCCGGATTGTGATATCTGGTGTGCCAAGATTTTGGAGGAAGTCTATTTTGACAGCGTGGTTCCCCCGGATGAGATTGCAGCCCTTTTCATCGAGCCTGTTCAGGGGGAGGGAGGGTACATCGTTCCCCCGAAAGAGTTCATGCAAGAAATAAGAAATATCACCAAAAAACACAAGATAATCATGGTGGATGATGAGGTCCAGGCAGGTTTCGGTAGAACCGGAAAGATGTTTGCAATAGAGCATTTTGGAATTGAGCCTGAAGTCCTTTCACTGGCCAAGGGTATGGGCTCCGGGATGCCCATAGGCGCCACAGTGTTCGATGCTAAGTACGATTTCGGTGTTTCCGGGGCGCATTCAAACACCTACGGCGGCAATCTCGTTGCCTGTGCATCTGCATTGGCTACAATAGATATTATTAAAAAGGAAAACCTGGTATCACGGGCAGAAAGACTGGGGGTCCATGTTTCCAAGCGATTATACGAGATGATGGACAGATACCAGTTAATCGGCGATGTTCGGGGTCTTGGTCTAATGCAGGCAGTGGAATTTGTGAAAAGCAGAAAGACCAAGAAACCTGCAGTAAAAGAGGCGGATAAAATACTTGAGAAAGCTTACAAAAACGGCCTGATTCTGCTGCCCTGCGGAACCTCGGGCATCAGGTTCATTCCTCCACTGGTAATTGAAGAATCCCAGCTTGACCAGGGACTGGACATCTTTGAGAAGGCACTTGCAGGCGTCAAATAGGAACCGCGTTTTCCCTATACTTTATGTTATTTTCTTCCAGTTCATCAAGTATGGGGTTGTATATTTCGGGTTTTGTGGGGATATGCACCCCTCTCAGGTTGATTTTCCCTTGCAAAACCAACTTGCAGGCAATTGCACAGGGAATGCTCACTGTTCTTGCAATAGAGGTATCACCACCCGGTATCCCAAAGTCCAACAACGTGGAGGTTATGTACTCCTTTCTATCGGGATACTCGGCTGTAAATTCGTGAAGCATGACCACCATGTCCTTGTCGTTTTCCTCCATGGACATCTTTTTCAAGGACTGGACATTGAGATAATCAAGCGGATTGTCCTTATCTGAGGGTAACGGCTCTTCACTAAATAGGCCCAGCCATTCCAGCCGTTTTATGGCAGCCGAATAGGTTGGGAGTCCAAGGAATTGGGCCGTCAATCTCGGAACATCGCTTTTGGGGTCCACGCCAATTAATTTTGCAGTGAGCTCGCCAAAGGTCTTACCTGAAAAACCCTCCACCGGTCTATCACTCAACCACCCCAATGCAACTATGCTTCTTAGGGTTTCACACCAGCCCACGTTTCTGAATGTGCCGCGGTATACGGTCTTTGCATTGTGAAGGCCGTAGATTTTCTTGTACGGCAGGGAATTCCTGTTTGGATAGTTCTCGAATGTCCCCACACCGGGTACATCCTGTAGGTAATAATTCTCAAAGAGCTCCTCTCCAGGAATGGAAACCTCCTCTCCATCCTCCAGCCACTTTGCGGCGTTGCGGGAGGCAAGAAGCACCCCCTTTGGAGACCAGGAGAATTTGTATCCGAAGGGATTGTTGTTTGCATCAAATGCAGGCAGGGCACCTGTTGTGGATCTGAAGCTTGTGACTTTACCTCCCCCTTCCTCAACCTTATGAATTATTCTCATGGCAGACATATGATCTATACCAGGGTCCAATCCTGACTCGTTCAAAATGATAATACCTGCATCCCGGGCATCGTCATCAAGTGCCCTCATGGTGTCGCTGACATAGGATGTCGTTACCATGTTCAATTTATGCTTGATGCAGAGTTTGGCCACAGTTACATGATGCACATATGGCAGTAGGCTCACAACAAGATCAGCAGGTAAGATAAGGTGCTCAAGCTTCTTTATATCATCAGGGTTTTCCACATCCAAAGCCTCGCTTGAGCCTTTTGGATGACCGTCTATTATCCTGTCCGCCTTGCTCTGGGTTCTGCTTGCTACCTTGACATCAAAACCGCTGTCAAGAAGATACCGAACAAGTGGTCGTGCAACAAGTCCCGCTCCCAATACCAAAACATTGTTCATTCATATGCCTCCATGTGTGGGAGTGCATATATGTTTTAGGTAATAGGATTTTCGCAGTTATTCTTCACAAGAATTTCTCAAGGTATTTGTAATCGGGCGTGAGCTCGCCGTGATACAATATCACGGCTTTCCGGATCGGGGGAGGCAACTTCAATTCCCCAAAACTCATGGAAAAGTCTGCCTTAGCTATCTCGGGAATGAACTGGAAAAGGGTATCGCCGAACTGCTTCGAGGACTCCTTGGGGAGCTCGCACGGAAGGTTGTCTACTGCCATGATCACAATACCTCTACCAGATACACCATCTGTGATCTTATCTTCAATGGGATCGTACACGAATGTGGGATTGTCAATCTCGGTTGCTTTTTCCGTAAACTCGATTGCACCATCGATGTCACAGCTTATGTCCCCGATGATCTTCAGTTTCGGCTCTCCCCCTTCAAACATCCTCTTTGCAAGCTCCTTCGTAACCAGTCTCGGATATGGCCTGTCCCAGTAGATGCAGTTCATAAGTATAGTGAGATGTGGAACATGTTTTGGGAATATTCCCTTGTATTTTTCGGGATGGTCGTAGTAGTCCTGTAATTCAAATTCATAGTCAGGGGAAGCAGGCTCCACCATATGCCATTCTTTAAACACCACCTTGTAGACCATCTTGTTTGAGAATTCCCCATTTTCCATGAAACTGGCCAGATCCTCCGGGGGAATCTCCTGAACCGGTAAGCAGCCGAGAACCTCCTGGCAGCCCCTTGAAACATTGCCATATCCTGCAAAGCCCACAACCAGGGGGACTATTTCTTGCGGGAGTCCTTCATTTTTTATTCTTTCTCCTACCTTCGTAACTTCCTCTTTCATTTCAATGTGATCCTTGTACAAGTAAGAATGCGTAATTGAGGAAATAGGATTTCCCAATCCTTCTGATTTGAGTCTCTCTCCAAAGGCAGCCAGCGTGTTTGTCATACCTGCAAGACCTGCCCAATTTCCAAAGAAAATCATGCGAAAGCCTTTTTCGTTTACGATTTTTTCGTAGTCAATGAGGTTGCATTTCAGTTCCATCATTTTTTTCAAAAGCGGCATATTGTGTTCCTGGCCTTTTATGACATGGGCAAAGAACACGTACGTCTTTTCGGGTAAAAGCAGGTTCATGGGAACCTCTTTAATCGCAAATATGGTTTTACACGAGCTAAGGTCCTCCTGGATTTTTCCTCCAGCTTTTACGTATTCATCATCCGAATAAGCGCGTATCTCCGAGGGTTGAACAACTACCTCTACACCGTGTTCATCTTTCAGTTTCTTTACCTGATTGGGTATTAGGGGAACCCGTCTTTCCCATTTGTTCTTGTCTTCCCTTCTAATTCCGATACATGCGTTCATGCAAATCACCTATATTCAATGTGGGATGTAAAATCAATCCGGTTTCTGCCTGATCAGGAGAACAGGACATTTGGCGTGTCTTGCCACCTTGTCGGCAACACTTCCCAAAAGAAGGTCCGTCATGCAGCTTCTGCCCAGGGCGGATACTACGATTATATCGTACTCATCTGAGAGCTTGGATATCATATCTGCAGGGTGTCCTTCGATTATCTTTGTAGTGACCGAAACACCCATCTTTTCCCCTTCTTCCTTTACAAAGTCAACAGCTTCCCGGGCCATTCTTTCCAGTCCCTTGTACAAATTCGACTCCTTCATCTCTGGAGGCTCTACTGCTATCATATCTCCAACTGCAAGCATCTCCCCAAGATAGTGCGGATGGTCTATCACATGAAGGGCTGTAACCTCGGCATCTATGAGTTTGGCAAGACTCAGGCCTTTCAGGGCGGCGTAACGTGCGTCCTTTGAGCCGTCAGTAGGAATCAGAATCTTATTATATTCTTTCAAGAAATACACCTCGAATCGTGTATAGGATTTCTGCATAAAATGGTTTCGTTGCGGAGATTGAAAATCCCAGGGGATGGATTATTTACCAGAGGCCCATTCCTTCGTATCTACCAATGGACTCTTTCTTACCAAGAACTTTTCGGAATTTACACGATTTTTCCCAATTTTGTATGTTCCAGCCGTATGTTTTAAGATATGAATCCCAATCATCATTAGCAGTTTGTTCGTTAATTTCTCCTTCTTGTTGTCGGTCACATAAATATTGTGCTTTTACTTCCATGAAGGCGAGTGTAGATATCACTCTCTCCTCCATTTTTCCGTTTTTTACTACCTTCGCCTTTTCCTCAAGTCTCAACTCTTTTTTCAGCTCTTTGTCGATCTCATCGAGTTTGCGCTTTTCCCTTAGATAGTCTGTTGTCTGCGGCCAGAGAATATTTAGTTGAACGAATTTAGAAATCGTTTCGTCCGATGGCATATCTTCATCCTGAAGAAACTTGTCAGAGGATATGAAATGACGATGTATGAGCATGAATCGGAGCAAGTTCAAATATCGTTTAGTTTGCCGAGGATTCGAAAGAAATTCAGGGTCTGTTTCCTGAAGGATTCTGAGGGTATCCAGGTTGTCCGTGGTAATTACCTTGGAATATACTTGTTTGCTTGCTTCTGCGATTTCCTCATTGTTTTCAGGACACTCTTTATTCAATTCAGCCAGCTTCGGGAGTTGGGCATTAGCTGGTAATGGTCGAAGTATATTTGTATAACGTTTAATTATTTCATTTTTAATAAATTCCTTAATTTCAGGCTCTATCTCAGGAAAGTTATGAAACAGTTCCTTTGCTTTGGTATTTAACTGTTTAAAATCCGTTATTTCTCTTATCATATTATCATAAAGTTTACCCCTCACATTTTTTGCAGCTTCGTCAATTTCATCTTCATCATTCTCGTACTTCTCTTTAAGATAATCAGTAATCTTATTGACCTGTTTAATATCCTTAATTTCACTACCTTTAATTTCATTTAGAAGGTTTGTATATGCTCCAATCCTGTCATATCTGAGATCTATTGACCATCTATCGTATATTTTTATTTTCTCTCTTTCCCTTGCCTCAGCAATGATGATTTTCTCCCACTCCTTTCTATCTTCGTCCAAATCGCTTTCTTGAATAGAACTTATTAACTTTCCTGCCTCATTTTCTATCTTATCGATACCCTTTTCCCAGCTCGCTAATATGTCCTTTTCCTTACCAAGTATTTTTTGATACCTTTTTACTCTCTCATCTCTTCGAATTCGCTCAATGATATCGGAGTCTTCAGGAAAGCTTTCACATAGTTTTTTTGCCTTTTTATCTACATCATCAAGGGTTTTTACACTCTCTAATTCCTTTGGATATATTTTCTTTCGTACTTCTTTGCGATCTTTTTCAATTATGTCACGATCGGCGCTGAATTTTTCTCGCATGCCTTCAGCTATTGCATCAAGCCCTTTGATGTCTTTGACTTTTTCTAACTCTTTTGGATATAAAATCTTCCTGACTTCCCTGCTTGCCTGTATAATTTCATCCGAATCCTTGCCTTTTTTCCTATCAAGTAACCTATAAGTCCTCCTTTCCAAGTCATCGAGGTTCCTGGCTCTCGAAAGTGATGTCATGTAACGTTCCATCTTTAATTGTTTATAGAAACTTTCAGAATCATATGAAATATGATCACTAAAATCGTCATAATATTTTTTCACTTCTGCCATTTCGCAGGCATTTTCTATATAATCCCTATCCTCCGGATATTTAATGATAAGCTCTTCTTTCAGCGCTTTCAACTCTTCTTTGCTCGAAATTTTTTCCAGCTCAATTGGATACATGTTTTTTCTCATTTCTTTGCTAATTTGATCGATTATATTTTTAGCTAAAGGATACTCACTAAGCAGCCAATCTTTTTGCTCCTCCAAGGTGTCAAGATCCTTTGCGTTTTCAGTAAGGTATTTGTTGAATTTTTCGATATTCTCCTTTCCCTTCCCTGTTGGAGAGGGCAGGTCTAACATGCTATGAGTGAACTCTTTGATGCCCATTTCGGTTGGTTGTGGAATGACCAGTGGAAGTTGGATAATCTTGTTGGTGAATCGGATACCTAAGGAGACTGGCTCTTCGATTAATGAGGCTTCTTTTATTTTATTAATAACATCTTCGTTTTTTGCCTCGATCGCAGCTGCCACCATGGAGGGTTCCATCCCGATTACAAATATACACTTGTCAAAGTCGCCTGAAAGGAATAGATTTATGGCATCAACAACATCTGCAACAGTATGTGGAGCACATCGATCAAGGTCGTCAAGGAAGATCACCAATGGATTCTCATCACTTATTTTTTCGATCTCGGCTGCACGTTCTAACGCTTTTTTTACATCATTTTCTATAAAATGTAAGAATCCCATTTTTCCCTTGTAATCGGGTTTGCTTAAGACATCTTTAAAAGTATCATCAATTTCTTTATCCAATTCTTTGACCTTGACGGAATATCCATGAACAATGCCGATGGCAGGGCCTAAAAGGGCGACTATCTGGGCAATAATTACCTCAAGCCCAAACCCAAAATAGGCTGCACCTGCAGCAAGTGAACACATTACAGGCCATGGAAGGAATCTGGAAGGAACTCGCTTCCAAGCTACTTTATTGATCCTATGTTGTATTTCTGAGATTTCCTCATCGGTTTTATTGAACTTGAGCCAAAAGAGTTCCCTTTCTTCTGGTTCCATACGATCTGTAAGCTGGGTGATAATGTTGTCTGCCATAGCCGCCCAGATTTGTTCATCAGATTGATACTTCCATACATTAAACCAAACTGTTATTCTAGGAGGTATTTTGTACTTCTCTCCTTTGTCGGTTGATCTAGCTCTCTTTTCTTCTTGTATCTCTTTCGATTTAAAAATGTTGTAAATGAATTTAGTTAATCTTCCAGCACGTTCTAATTTGAGCTGCTTTTTTTGTCTTTTTTCCTGTTCTTTATATTCACTATGAATAGCACGAACAAGGTTCCTAAGCTCCTTATATGTAATATATTTAAAATCCTTCCCACTTCCGGGTCTACCACCTTCCCTTTTCTTTTTTTTCCAATTATTATCAAGATAATCACGTATTTGTATCATGGTGGAAGACTTACCCGCTCCCCATGGGGCTTTGATGCCTATTGTCAGTGGTGGTTTTGTCTCCTTATGGGTGATAAGTGTTGCGACTGCTCTTGCGAAAGTGTCATAACCCAAGGTATCAGTGGATGTCGGTGTGTCTTTTACAATCTTTGTGGTTGGTGCCGCTCTTCTTTTAAGAGGGAGCGATGGAGTCTCGGTCTCATCACCTGGTTCCACTTCAGGCTCCTCAGGAACCTGTTCGAGGGGTTCAACAACCGAACCTTTACCCTTCCATTCTTGGAGTTCTGGATCTATGGCTACTGCCTCCTCTTCTATATTTCCACCAACTTCCGCTTTTTTAACTGCCGGTCCTTCAACACCACCTTTCCCTCGTTTTTTTGTTCGCTTCGGAGCCTTCTCAGCTTCCTTGGAAATATCTGGGATGTCATAACGTTTACCAACTTCTCCAACCCAATTTTTCCATTTTTTTTCAACAGAGGGATTCTCAAATTTTCGTTCTATGGCTGACAACCGAGATACCAGTTGCTTCTGTTCTTCAGCATCTCCTAAAATTGAACTCGCTTCAAGAACGAGTTCATAATATTTTTTCGATTCCTCAAATAGACCAGCACCCACGAGACTATCGGCAATGGCAAGTCCAGCGTCGAATTTCTTTCTGGGATTTTCCATTTTTTGGATCGAATCATAGGCTTCGTTGTACAATTTAATTGCAGAATCGATTTCTTTTTTTTTCAGAAGTTTTTGACCCTGGCCTATAATATTAGAAATACCTTTATTTCGAGCCATTCTATCACTTCCTCCTGTTTGGATGTGCACAATAACAAACACAGCCTAATTTAAATAAAAAGATGTTATGTTATATAGCTTTTATTATAACAGGTTCTTGAAGTGTTGCATTTCCCTAAAATGCGGAAAATCAAGGTAAAAACCGGTATTTAAAGAGAAAATCAACAATGAAGGAGATGGAATGTGATGTTAATATCTGAACATTCGTTAACATGATAATGCAAAATAAAATTCTGCATAAAATGGTTTCGATAGAGTATAGTTATGCGTAAAAAGAATAAAAAAATGGGCCGAGCCGGAGCCTTGGTGCTTAAGGACACAGTGATGTTGAGCATAACACCAAGGTAGGATGAAAGGAGATTACAAGCAATCAATAACACCTTTCACATGAATTAATTTCGGTCATGTCCATGTGAGGTCCATGTATTATAGTATAAAAAATTAGAATGGGCCGAGCCGGAGTTTCAATCCCAAGGGGTGTTCCCTTAAGGTTATTGAACCGGCGACCTCCGCGTTGTAAGCGCGACGTCATAACCCCTAGACCACCGGCCCATCGCGTATTGTATCCCCTGTATTTCGTCCATTCTATTTAATGTTTTTACGGTTTTTATCGACATTACCAGTTTAATTCGTCTATTCGGAATTATTGTTGTGAATTAGGGCGGGTGGCGGGGGTAAGG
>CBDVCK010000133.1:0-9398 GCA_965372465.1 uncultured Thermoplasmata archaeon
GTGAAGTGCTTGCAGCATTATTTTTGGAAAAAAGGGATTGGTTCATAGAAGAGGTTAAAAAAATCACAAAGCAAAACTACCCAATCGTTAATAGTTGGATGAAAGAGAGAGAGGATTTGGAATGGATCGCTCCAGAATATGGTGTTATAGGATTTCCAAAGCTGAAAAACAATGAGGATTCCATGAAACTTGCCCAAGTGTTGCTTTCAAAATACAGAACTTTGATTTCCCCTGGCAGGTTCTTTGGTTGTGAAGATCAGTTCAGGATAGGATTTGGTGGAAACGAAGAAGAACTCAAACAGGGTCTTGAAAATCTCGGTTTGGCTTTGGATGAGCTGGGATGAATTTAATATACAGGTGAGGGGAAAATGGAAAGTGAATACCAACCCATTGAGGTTAAACGGATATTGGAAAAAGGAAAAAAAGCCTCACTATTTAATTGCGATTACATTGTATCCCCATACGTTGGATGTGAATATAATTGTGTATACTGCAACAATTGCCTGGGGAGCGAGCCACCAAAGGATTTTAATGGGGTCATCCAAATCAAGGAGAATGCACCAACCCTACTAAAAAAGGAATTGAAACACACCAAAAATGGAATGAGTTGTGTACTCGGATATCAACCTGCGGAAAAGGAATATCGAATAATTGGAAAAATGTTAGAGATATTAAACAAAAAAAAATTCCCTGTTCACATTATAACAAGATCCGATATCATACTTGATGATTTAGATATTCTCACAAGGATATCCCAAAATGGCTGGTGTGCTGTAACATTCTTAATCAACACCCTTGATGAGGAAATATCAAATATATTCGAACCTGATGTTCCTTCATCGAAAAGGCGTTTAGAGGCAATGGGAAAGTTGGCAGATGCGAAAATTCCCTGTGGCATGGCATTGATGCCAGTTATTCCTTATATTACTGATTCCGATTATCAGTTGGAGGAGATAATCAGTAAGGCTGCGGATTTGAAAGCGCAGTATGTATTATTCGAGCCTTTGGTATTGGAGGACAGATATCGGGCAATTTTAATAGATTTAATAAAAAGACATTATCCTGAGCTTATAATAAAATATAGGAATCTTTACGAATTCGGTTCTTCCCCTGAGGTCAAATACACGATACAGTTAAGGAAAAGAGTCAATAAAAGATTAAAAAAATACAATCTCTTGAATCATATTCCCGCAATTCCTTCAAAACCCGAAAAGAAACAGGTTCATATCGACAAATTTATTGGGAAATAGGTTTTTTTCGCCATTTGGATGCCGATATCGGAAAATTTCCCTCAGAATAACCATCTAGAAAAACCTAAATACTGGCATGTGATTGTAAAATATGAGGATATTTCTATGGGCAATCAAATCGGGGTCGAAATGACCCAGTATGACGACCTCATGGAAAAAATCACAGCCTTGTGCAAGGGCTTCCTTTTAATTGCCGATGAATCCATAGAGAAAGCATGCAGTTTTTGCAGAGGGATTTTAATATTACTAGAGCAACTACTTCAGGTCTCACCTAGTTCAGTACAAAACTAAACCTACTTTTAGACCAAGGGATTTATAATCCATTGCATCACTTCACAGTAAACAGTGTTTTTAGGTAATTAGCGTTGCGAATGATCTTCTTCCTCCCCTCATAATCATAAAAAAAATTAAAGCATCTCAATACATTCACCGGATAAACTCCCGAAAGAACTTATGCGGCTGTAGTCTAGACTGGTTAGGACTGAAGCTTCCCAAGCTTCAAACCCGGGTTCAAATCCCGGCAGCCGCATCCAGTGTTTTGTAATTGTAATTCCAGCGATTCAAGGGATTTGAACCTCAGAGGAAAGGAGTTATCAATTATCATCAGTTACCTTTCCTCGCTAGGATCGAATCCCGGCAGCCGCATTTATATTTTTAATAATTGAATTCATGCGGTTGCATTGTGTTCATGTTATACTGGGACATCAAAGGATTCTTAAGCTCTCACACCGGCAGCCGCACTCCATAATCTTGAATAATAGTTCAAAAAGTGCACAAATCTGTATATATAAGAGTTGTGACATATTCGTTATTGATGAGATCTGTGCGAAATAGTGGGGCAGAATGGATAATTAGCCCTTCCTTCATCGTTTCTACATCAATCTTAATATTTCTAATTATTCTCCCAAATCTCCCCTCCACAGTGGTTGCACAGGGCACTGAACCTGAATTGAATTTCTATATCGAAAGAGAGCTTTTCGGACACTCCGATGAGGTTACAGCGTTAGCTTGGAGTGCAAATGGACAAAGCATTGCTTCCGGCTCAAATGACAACACCACCAGGATCTGGAGTACGGGAACGTGGAGCATCGTAAAAACCCTATATCATTCCGGATCTGTTAATGCGATTTCTTGGAGTAAAACCTCCTTTAAATTGGGTATAAGCTATGGTGATGGCACAATAGAGGTCTGGAATAGTATTGGCTGGACCCTCCTAGACACCCTTACGGACCATTCCGATATCGTGATGGGCCTTGATTGGAACCATGATAGCACCAGACTTTCAACAGGGGATAACTCAGGAAACATCAAGATCTGGGATACAACAACGTGGAATTCAATCCAAACCTTGGATTTGGGAAGCCAAGTAAGAGATCTTCAATGGAGTAATAACGGAGATAAACTTGCTGCTTGTTCGAGGAATGGAACAATAAGCATATGGGAAACAACGACTTGGACCAATTTACGGTCTTTTGACACTACTTTTGAGGACATTAGTTGTGAATCAATTGCATGGAGTCCTGATGGCTCAAAACTCGCATCAAGCTCCTGGGAAAATAAGGTGGTGGTTTGGGATACAGCGTCATGGGAAGCGCTGCAAACCCTTGACACCGAAAGTAACCCACAAAAGGTAATATGGAGCCCTGATGACACTTATCTTGCTTTCAGCGTTATGGGTGGAATACAAATATTAAATACAACCGAATGGGGTTTTCTCAATACCACAGAACTTAATGAGAATTCCCAAGTGGTAGCCCTTACAATGAGCCCGGATGGGGACAATATTGCTTCCAGTGCCCCCCAAGGAACAAATAATTCTGTGATAATCTGGGGAAAGAACCTCTCTCCTGTTCTTGATCCTATTGGAACTCAGGAAGCAACAGAAGACCAGCTCTTTACTTTTACTGTGACTGCTTCGGATGTTGATCAATTAACCTTTTCAGATAATTCAACGTTATTCGATATCAACCCAAATTCGGGCCAAATCTCTTTTATTCCCACAAATGAAGAGGTGGGAGAGCACATAATTACCGTCACGGTCAGCGATGGAAAAGGCGGTATAGATAGTGAGTCTTTTATATTAACGATTATAAATGTGGATGACCCTCCCGTCCCAGTCCTAAACTGGCATTACGGAGCGGATTTTGTCAACATCACCCTAAGAATGGGGGGGCAAATCGGCAATTCTGTGACACTCTCAATTGAAGAGGATGGAATACCGATAGAGGAGGTAACCGTTGAAAGGGTGGATGATTTTTTTGATGAGGAGAAATTTCATTTTAATATGAATCTAAACAAATCCTATGAAGCAACATTGAATTATTCAGGAAGCATAGGCCAAAATCCTGTTGCAGTAACATTCGAGCGGAACGGAATTGCCCATACAAAACATCTGGGTTTCGATTCCAATCTGGGAATAGAACAGACCGAAGATCTGCAAATGCGTGATTACTTTTCGGCAATGGGGTTGGTCATCTTTGATGCTGGATCTTCTTTTGATGTGGACAGCATAATTGTTAAGGACTTCTGGGATTTCGGTGACGGAACTTACGGTGAGGGGATAAATGTTGTTCATTCATACAGTGAAAACGACAATTTTATCGTAAGCCTGATTGTAGAATCGGATAATGGCATCAACAGTTCGATTACAACCGAAATTTCTATGTATGAAATTCCGGATAAGGAGGCTTTAGAATCCATACTGAAAGCGGATCACACCTTAGAATATCTTGAATCAACCAATAATAGGGCAGTTTTTATGGATAGTAGAAGGCACCTGAGATTAGAGGATAGTTTGGGAAGAACCACAGGCCATGTAGACGACTCCTACCAATTCGAGATAGAAGGAGTATACTTGACTTATTCGTCGGAGTCAGGGGAAATATACTATCTACCTAATGATCTTAAACTATCTTACAATATCATCGATTCAGAGGAAACATATGATCTTTTCATGCTCATTTCTCACAGTGACTTCTATAAGGGAATCAATGTGTATGTAGAGAGGGGAGGGGACGCATTGGAACTGGACGAAGATGGGAACACCTTAACGATCTCCACGACGGATGCGGAAAAAAATTATTCCCTAAGAATAGAGGCCTGGGGAGATTCGGGAAAGGATGTTTTCTATCTGACCAATGTGAAGATTAAAAATGAAGAAACGCACCACTATTTTATAAACAACTGGGAAGGCTTAACCAGTGACTTAAAAGCTGTTACTTTGGGAATCGATGAGGATAGTGACGGTAAAATCGACCTGTCAATCGACCTAGAAAACGGTATGACTGGGGAGGAGATCCAAATCATTATCATGTCTAAAGGGAAATCGGATTCGGCATTCCTTACAACAAGTCTCCTATTGATAGTCGGATTTGTAAGTATTGCAGGGATCGGATGCCTCATCGGTAGTTCCGAGGTTGGAAAATTGGCATTAATCTCACTTATTTTACCCCTTTATACAAGAATCAAAAAAGAGGAGGTTCTTGACAACGAGATAAGAGGTATGATTCGCGGTTATATTATTGCCAATCCGGGAGATAACTACAATTCTATAAAAAGGGCTTTGGATCTGAACAACGGCACCCTTGCCCACCATCTGAGGGTATTGGAGAGGGCTGATGTTATACAGTCCAAACAGGACGGCATGTTCAAGCGATTTTACCCTGCGAGCATGAAAATTCCCAGGGATAACGGTGGTGAAATCAGTGAAATACAAAGAATCCTGCTGTCCAAAATCGCTGAGAGCCCAGGCATAAACCAAAAGGAGATTGCATCTCTACTTGGTTTAAGCAAGGGCGTAGTAAGTTATCATGTGAAGATGCTTTTGGGTAAACAACTGCTTCGAATAGAGAAAAGAGGAAGAAAAACGTTTTGCTATGTTGATCCAAAGGTAGAACACCGGATTAAGGATAATTCCTTTATAAAATATGAGGTGTAACTATGAGAATACCCAATGAGTTGGTTTGGAATAAGAACGGTAATCAAAAACGCCCTCAATCTGGTTCAAACGCTGTATTGACAAGGTTCATCGAAACCTATATAATATATAAAATACAGTTACCGTGGCGAGGTAAGATTATGAGAACTATATGCACTCTACTAGCCGTACTGCTGATATTTGGCCCTTTAGGGATGGGAATACTGTTTAATGTCGATGCTCCGGAAATGGGTGACAAGATACCATATTCTGATGGAGATGAAGCTTCTTTTGAGGATCATGGAACACGAGGTGAGCCTACCCAAGGCCCGGCTTTCGTGAATCTTTATCTTCATCGAAATGGTGATGTTATTAATACCACAGCACCGTGGTCTTCAGATCCAGAAACCGAGACAAGTGATGTTACATTTACCACTGATTTCTCTTTAAACTCAAAACTTTGGGTTACAGATACAATTGGTGAGAAGGGAATGGTTGCTGAAGTTTATGTCACAGGAACTAGTATTCCAACCGCAAGTACCCTAACAGTTACAGTATATGACAATGATGGAGGACCCCAGATAGGTCAAGGAACATACACATTTGCGACAACCATCCTAAGCCCCCAGCTTATCTCCATTGATATTAATTTTGAAGCTTCATATAATTACAATCACAATTTCAGTGCAGGCCATAATATAGTTGTGAATTTCGATATAACGGGATCCGTATCCATTTTGCATGACTCGGAAAACCGTCAATCCAGAATCCGCTTCAACTGTAAACCAATAACCGATATCGAGGTTGAAACATACAACTTTAACAACAACCCTTCAGATTTGTTCTACCCAAAGAACATCAACTTTCCAGTGAATAGAAGACAGGTAAAAATCGTAGGCACGGTAACAGATGCCTTTGGCAACTATGATGTGGACTATGTGTCGCTCGAGATAGAGTATCCCGATTCAAATACGATTTCAAGAAACGCATCCTGGAACAAGCAAACCGGGGTTTACAACTACACGTGGAACTATCCTTCAAATTCCAAAGCTGGAAAATACTCGATCGTTGCCCATGCCGTTGATAAACAAGGCCATGATTTCACATTCCAAAATAATTTCACTATGTCGGAGTACGGGGTACTGCTCACATGCCCAGATCAGGAAGGCGGAGAAGGCTCATACCTTGCGCCAGCATACAGAAATATTGTTCAGGATGAGACAACAACCTATAAAATCATTGTATACAACATTGGTACCAAGGGGAGTACCATCAAAATAGACACTGCCCTAACGACCCTTGATAAGACCTACTGGGATTGGGAATTAAAAGATGAAAATATCACATTGGATTCCGGTAAAAGAAGCGGCCAGATGGGGAACCTGAGTGCAGGAAGCCATATTCCTATTTTCCTTGTTGTGGATGGCGCAGGTAAAGATCTCCAAGATTACGTGGGCATCCTGGCACAAGGAACATGCACAGAAGAAACATCTGAATCAGATACACTCAACACCAGAACAACGGTTGTTGTGAAATTCGATGTGGAGTTGGAATTCAAAGACGGGGCCCCAAAAACCCAGACCCAAAACGCTGAAATCGGAAGCGAGGTTAACTACGATTTCAAGGTAATGAATGAAGGGGGTACAGATGATTACATATCATTTACCATCTCCACACCACCGGCAGGATGGACATCAACTTTAGAGGGGGATATGCTGGAAACAGGTCCTTCCCAGTATGGTGATTTATATGTTTTCCTTCCCTCCGGTGAAGAAACCGATTTGACTTTAACACTGGGTACACCTGCAACCGGTGGCGATGATGAGGTTATCATGACCATCACCGGTAAATCATACGGAAGTAAGGAGCAGGGTGATGATGTGGTGGAATCTGACATGATAACAACCACAACAAAACTTACAACCGGTGTGAAGCTGGAGGTCGTGGGCTCCCCAGAAAGAACTACCGACCCCGAAGATCAGGTGATATATGAACTGCGGCTCACGAACACGGGTATTGCTTCGGCAAACCTAACAGTAACCTTTACACAACCAGATTCAGACTTTGGCTGGTCACAGGGAGATATTTCGTTTTCCTCAAGTTCCTATCAGAATGAAAAGGATTTTTCAAACCTGGCCCCCGACAGCGCCCAGAATTTCAATCTATTTGTGGAGCCTTCATTCGAAGTCCAGGCAGATAATTATACCATAGATATCAAGGCCTATAGGAATGATGCCCCGCAAACAAGATTTGACGAGAAATCCGTTTACTGCATAATAACCGAAATCACTGAAATAGATGCATATCCAATGGATATGTCTGGTGAGGCCGAGCCCGGTGAGGATGTGGAATATTCATTCACTATTGATAATAACGGCAATGTCAAAGAGCTTGTTACCATACAAGTGGAAGAGCCCGGCGGTTGGGAAGTGGATTTCGGCGATGGCTCAGGTGATTGGTTAAAAGAAATCGACCCTCAGGATTCAGAAATCGTAACTGTGAGACTATCTGTTCCGGATGACGCTGCAGGTGACGAGACAGTGGACATCACAATTTCCGTGGTTCCAGTTGAAAGGCCGGACGATTTGATTCTGATTGAAACTCACACAAAAATAAAAGGCTCATTTACCCAAACGATATTTACCCTACTGGTACCCATTTTACTCTTAATCGTCATAATAATAATGGTTATTGTCATATACAGAAGACGCTGAGATTTCTAATAAATTTAAGTAAGTACCTCGCACCCATTTTCAGTGATATAAACCGTATGCTCGGATTGTGCCACAGTTCCATCACCCGTATCTTTTAAAACAGGGTATGAGTGTATGATGCCTGCCCTTTCCAGCTTGCGAAGATGATGCTTGGCTCTTTTATCAAATTTATGACACCACCTTTCTGAAAAGGGTAATGAGGAGTAATTCTCGTTTATATACGAAATAAGTGCTTTAAGCTCCTTTCCCCCTATCTGCCTTGGATTGACCAATCTGAATATATTTCCCCCTTTTTTTCCGTCCACCCTACCTGCACCGTTGGTCGCAAAGGGCTCTATGGCGATTATATCATGGGCCTTGGCCTGCCCGGAACCATCCCCCATGACGTTGGGTACGCTCAAACCTGCATGGAGTTTATAGCGTTCCATACTATGTCCTGTGAGATTCTCCACAGGCACGAAACCAAAGGCCTCGATAACCCGTTGAATCGCAGCACCCACATCATCCAGCCTAGTACTGGGTTTTAGAAGGTCAATTGCGGCATCAAGTGCTTCTTCAGTTGAGCGAATAAGATCTTGCCAGTTCCTTGTTCCAACTTCCACAGTGGTTGCACAATCGCCAACATATCCGTCCACATGCACGCCCACATCTATTTTGATGACATCCCCTTTTACAAACCGAGCCTTGTCATCATGGGAAGGCGTAAAATGCGCTGCAGCGTTGTTGAGCGCGAGATTGATGGGAAAAGCAGGCTGGCCACCCTTTTTCCGGATGAATTCCTCGACATCCTCAGCCAAATCCAGAAGAAGGGCTCCCTCTTTGACCCTCTGGGCACCGTAATCTCTGGCAGCACCAGCAATTCTGCCTGCCAGTTTATATTTTTTTAGGGTCTCATCGTCCATTTTTTTATATCTCCCGATGCAATCTCTATTTTTGTTCTACAAGCCAAGAAAGCTCTTTTGTGGAAATAACTCCCTTTCGTATAATCTTTGCGGGGGAGGAAGAGATATCCACGATCGTTGAAGGCTCCTTATACTTACATTCACCACAGTCGATGTAAAGCCGAACCTCATCCTTAAGCTGGTTATATGCAATTTCCATGCTGTTCGGTTCAATTTGGCCATGCAGATTGGCGCTTGTTGCTGTAATTGGACCAACCATCTCAATTATCTTTTGGGCCACGGGATGCTTTGGAACCCTTATACCTACCGTGTCCTTGCCTGAAGTGAGTAAATCGGGTAAATTATCCCTTTTTTTAAGAAGCATCGTTATTGGTCCTGGAAGGTGTTTGGAATAGATTTGTTTGGCAAGGTCATTTACCTGGGCTACGGTTTCCATCATGGCAATATCTGATACAGCCACCGAAACCGGCCTATCTTTTGGCCGCATCTTTGCCTTAAATAATCTCTCCAAAGCCCTCTTGTCAAAGGGATTTACGCCGAGGCCATATAAGGTTTCAGTTGGATATACCAGAAGTTCTCCCTTGCGAAAAACATCCTTGACCTCATCAAAAAAACC
>CBDVCK010000134.1:0-9240 GCA_965372465.1 uncultured Thermoplasmata archaeon
AATCTTATACCTGACATATGGCAGAACATTTATTCTGCTGTGAAAGACAAGGATCTTGAGGAGGCACAAAAATTACAGGCCGAAATCCAGAAACTGGTGAGGATCGTCGTGAGAAACGGAGCTCCCCAGGCTTGCAAGGAAGGTCTGAATATGATGGGGCTTGATATGGGAAATTCAAGGCGACCAATAATGCCTGGCGGTCCATTTAGAAGGGAGGATCGGGAAGAGCTGAGAATACAGCTGGAGAATCTGGGTAAGATATCCAAAACGAAGATAGTGTTTGAGCTTGGGGAAGGAAAAGTGGTAGAATCCAATTACCCGGCTGTACCTTACACACCTTCACGTATTACTGATTTCACCATGAAGGTTGGCGAGGGTTTTGCAGGTCCTCCTGTTTACGAACTGGCTCACATAGACCTTTTAATTGGAGTCAAAGAGGGACCGGTTGGTATTGCCATAGAGGAGGCCTTAAACAGGCAGGAGAAAGAGGGAACTGATAGTCTTAGAGTGATCAATCAAGACCCAAAGACACTGCTTGTCCCAACAATAACGGTTAGAACCAAAAAGCAGAAGGAACATATCTATGAGCATGCTGCAAAGGGTGTAAATCTTGCAATTGAAAAGAGCATAAAAGACGGCATCCTGCCCAAGCAAATATTAGATGACATCAACATGATTGCCAATGTCTTTGTCCATCCCGCTGCCGCGAACAGGCATCGAATCATGTTCAACAACTACAAGGCCATGCTTCATGCAATAAAAAAAGCATTAGAGGAGAGGCCTAGTGTGGAAGAAATTCTAAACGAAAAGGAATGTGCAAGGCATCCTTTCAAGTACACACCTTAATTGAGTAACCTCCAAGATCCATTCTTCAGACTCTTCGAAATATATTTATAGTCTGGAGACGGTTAATTACTGCGGGCTATCCAGTTCTTTGAGGGAAATAAAATGAAAAAGATAAGAAGAGCCAAGACAGGCTCACTCAACAGGGTTTTATTGATTTTCGCAATATTATCCTTGGTCCTACCTTTTAGCTCAACAATTCTGACCTATGAAACGGTACAAGGAGCGGGCAATCCTCCTGAACCCTTTGATGTTGATCCAACCACTTTACAGGAGATAATCTCGAAGGTAACAGAGCAGGATGTTGAAAAATACATCACAGATTTACAAAACTTTGGAACAAGGTATATATATTCCTCTCAAGTTAATCTTTCAGCCCAGTATATTTTCGATGAGTTCAGCAATTATTCCGCACTTTCTGTTGAAAACGATTATTTTGATTATAATTCCTATGTTGTAAGAAATGTTATTGCCACCCTTCCAGGTTTGAATGAATCGAACAATAAGGTGTACGTTGTGGGTGGTCACTATGATTCCTATGCAAGTGGGAGTCCAATGACAAATGCCCCCGGTGCAGATGATGATGCAAGCGGAACTGCAGTCTCCCTGGAAGCGGCAAAGATACTCAGCCAGTACAGGTTCGATGCCACAATTATTTTTGCTGCCTGGACCGCCGAGGAGGTTGGACTCGTAGGGAGCGAGCACTGGGCTTCCAATGCTTTTAAAAACGACTTAGACATTGGAGCTTACCTGAATTTCGACATGATCGGGTACGACCCCGATAATAAGATGGGCCTGGATATAGGATATAATGACCCATCGATATGGATCTCAGATGAAATGGTGAGCATCAATACCGATTACAGCATCGGACTCAACCTAACCACTGGCCAGGGAGGTACAAGAAGCGATCATGCTTCGTTTTGGGCCTGGGACTATCATGCTGTTGAGTGTATCGAGAGTGAATTCAACACACCAAACTATCATTCTGTCAATGATACAATAAATAAACTCAATATGGAGTTCGATAAAAAGGTAACCCAGTTGGGGATAGCCACCCTGGCAAAACTTGCCGGGGTACATACACCTGGAGTGGGTGCAATATATCTGGATTCCCCTGCATATCAACCTGTGGATACCGTTGAAATAAAACTCTATGAAACAGATCTGAACACCAATCCTGGTATGGTAGAACAAGCTATTGTGGAAATTACGAGCAACACTGAAACCATAGCTGAGACTGTAATTCTTACTGAAACCGGTTCAAACACAAGTGTTTTCATAGGAACCGTAAATCTTGCAACCGGTGCTCCAGTGGCAGATGGTATTCTACAGGTTACTGAAGGTGATAAAATAACCGTGGAATACAATGACTTCGACCCTGCAGGGATAAGGAAGGCGGAAGCCATTGTTGATGGTACCCCTCCAGTGATAAGTAATGTTGGAGCAACACCTGATGTTTGCAGTGCGATTATTACATGGAATACCGACGAGCCCAGTGATTCCAGGGTCTATTATGGAATGTCACCGTCCTTATGGCTTGAAGCGTACGATTCTGAAATGGTAACTTCGCACTCAATTGAGGTTACGGGATTGGAGCCATCTCTTTTCTATTATTTCGATGTTGAATCCATTGACGTTGCAGGCAACATGAGAAGGGACGACAACACAAGCGCGCATTTCAATTTCAGAACTAAACTGGGTATCTCGGTTGCCACAAGATTGGGTTACGTGGGTTATGTCAAGGAAAGCGATCCCTCGGGTAACTATTTTGATGAGCCCGATATGCTGGTTGGGCACGGAGCCCAGGGGATCTATCACGGGGCCGCACAGTTCAACATATCCAGTTTCCCAAAAGATGCAATTATCACGGATGCGCGAGTTGATTTTTACGGTAAACGATGGCATTATACAGGTTCAGGGGGCAACTGGTATCTTCGGATGCTTGAAAACACCATCGATTCAGGCTGGCAATTGCATGGTTATGACGATATTCATGATGCGGTTGTAGAGGATACGATTTCACCAACCATGCAGGACGGTGATCTATCACCCAGGCAATGGAATACATTTACATATGGTAGCGGACAGTATCAAGCCCTTAAAACTCATTTAGTGAATGACACCATCTCCTTGAGACTCGACGGCCCTCAATCAGGTTATTACCTGTTCCTATGGGATACTGGGAATGGAGACGATAGTTACGGTCCTGAGTATTCACCCCGTCTAATTGTTGCCTATGAAACCATAGGCGATACAGAGGGACCTGTCATTTCAAATCCACAGATCACCCCTAATCCAACTTATGGTGCAACCGATGTTACCCTTTCAGCAATGATTACGGATAATTCTACCGGCAGTTCAAATATAACCGGGGTTCGGTACTATGATCCGATATTAAACTCATGGATTGCTATGGATCCATTAGACGGTTCTTTCGATTCTTCAACTGAGAATATAGAAGAAATAATCGATATATCCTCATGGCCAGATGCAACTTACGAAATCTTCATTCGAGCTATTGATGAAGCCGGGAATTGGGGAGATGCAATATCTGTGAATCTCTTCAAAAAACCCAATTTTGATCTTCAATTGAACTTTGGTTGGAATCTTATATCGATTCCACTTTTACCCTCAGATACCAGGATTTTGAAGGTTCTAGGTTCCATTGCAGGGGATTTTGATTGTATACAATATTACGATGCAACAGATACCAAAAACCATTGGAAGCACAATCAAAGCTCAAAACCATCCCTTCTGAACGATTTTGATAACATCGACCACACCATTGGATTCTGGATACATATCACCAATGCAAGTGGAGCTTTACTTCAGTGCCAGGGTTCACCATTAACTGAAAATCAATTGATAACATTGTACCCAGGTTGGAATCTTGTTGGATATCCCTCACAAATAAACAAGAACAGAACCGAAGGTCTGAACAATATCACCTTCGGGCAAGACATAAATGCAATCTGGTCCTTCAATGCAACGATACAGGAGTGGGAAGAGATGGAAGAATCAGATTATTTTGAGATTGGAAGAGGATACTGGATTCACTCAAAAATCGAAAAAACATGGGAAGTTGCGATTTATTGAGATGCAAGGGCGAATTCTATGAAGGTTATTATAATCTCCAAGCCAGACATTGCGAGCTGCAATATTTTCGAGAATCTCTTAAAGCTTCGAGCCTGGAAAGAGGAAGGGGAATTTCAGAGAAATCCCACTTTTTTCTCAGATGATTTCGCAATCGCTTCTATAAACGACGAGCATATCTTTCATGACAATATCGACATGGAGTTGGCAGAAGTTCTCGATAAAAAGCCGGAACGTATAATATACGCATCCAGGCACAGAAGCGAGTCAGGGAAAAGGAGTCTCACTGTTCATCCTATTGGCAACTTTGGAAAGGCCGAGTTCGGGGGAAGGGAAAATACCCTGGTGCCATCTTCCCCCCATATGATGACAGAAGCTCTGAGGATACTGAAAATGAAGGCCAGGGAAATGGACTTTTCCATATCCTTTGAGGCTACGCATCACGGACCCTTTCTTCAGACACCCACGTTCTTTATCGAGATAGGAAGCGATGAGAGTGCATGGCACGACAAGAAGGCTGGAAGGGTAATTGCCGAAACGATTTTGGAAACAAAATCCCAAAATTATCCAGTGGGAATAGGAATTGGAGGTGGGCACTATGCCCCTCGAATCACTGATGTGGCACTGGAGAGGCAAATTTCCTTTGGACATATCGTACCCACGTATGCCCTAAATTACTTTCAAAAAGACATGGCAAGGGGTGTAATTTCAGCCTCTTTAGGTGCGGAAAAGGTGTACTTCCATAGAAAGCAACTGAAAAGTGGACAGTACAAAAAATGGAAGGAGGTCTTCGAATCCCAGGGTCTTGTCCCTGTGAAAACTGATGATCTGGAGCTTCTTTAAATCATGAAAAGAAAAAATATCATACCTAATATGAGGCGAAGGTAATATATATACAAAAACGATTTGGATTGCGATCATAATGGAAGAGCAAAGTCAATCAGAACCAAAGGAAAGGAAAGACCCGCCACCAACCACAATGCAAGGACCAAATCAACCACCATATTATCCACCCCCACCTCCTGCGGTTCCCCCACCTCCGTATTATTATCCACCTCAACCACCACCTCCCATGCCAGTGTACTCCTGGGAGATGTATCCAAATGCGGCAAGGGAGCTAATGAGAAGAAAGGAGGATAAAAAACCCATCCTCATTCTGATTGGGGTATTTCTTCTGATTACCTTTATTTTGGCAATTCCCATAGCGTCATTGTTCTTGTACTACAGTACTTCAGAGGGCATGGATTTTGGGGAGACCATTGTCCTCTCCGGAAATATAAGGGATGAAGACGGAACAGGAATATCGGGTGCCAGGGTGTCTATAGCTGGTACCGAATTGAGTGCGATTTCAGATGCGCAGGGGAATTATGAAATACAAAGTGCCCCAACAGGTATCTGGAGGATAAGAGTTACACTGGCAGGGTATAAGGAAGAGGATCACAAGGTGCTGGTTTCCAAGGGTTTTATCGATACAATTGATTTTGAGATGGAGGAAGGAGAGGGCAAAGTTGAATCAAATGAGCTTTGGTTTTTCATAAGTTTAGCCATATTGATTTTGATATTCTCCTGTTTTGTTTTTTTCGGGGCATACTACTCCTTTAAAAGAAAGCGCTTTGCTGTTGTTCTGGTGGGTGCAATCCTTGGTATATTTACAATGACCCCACCCATGGCCATGACGTTCCTACCGTCGATTTTCGCAATGGGGGCCTTGGGTTTTATATTAAGTCTAAGTGCTCTTTTTATGGTTATCATGAACAGAAAGGCGTTTTTGGAAACCCATGAATCTTCAGAGAAGGTACCGGGGGATCCTGTTTAGAGGATTTTCTAATCGATTGTACCCGAGACACCGCAATGGGGACATTTGATAATCGAGGGTTTACCGGATGTATCAACTGAAAACGACTCACCACAAGCCGGGCATTCTATCTCCTCAGATCCTGCTTTTGTTTCATCTTCCTTCTCGTGTTCTTCTTCTTCGGTCTCCTTACTTGTGGATACAGTTTCTTCTTTTTCATCAGGTAATCTTTCATATTTTCTCTTTTTGGATCTTTGAAATACACCCCTTGAAAGCTCCCCGTATTCCTCTTCATCGCCAAGAGCGGTCAAGGGTCTTCTATGCGTGATGAAGGTAACCATAACCAACAACACGATGAGAACCGCAATCAAAATCCACCACCACCAGAACGGCTCCAAATATTGCGAATTATCCAAGGGGTAGTAATCCTCCCTATCCACAATGCCATCGTTATCATCATCCGTATCTGCATTGTCTCCTATGCCGTCACCGTCAGTATCTCTCCACTCATTTGGATTGTCTAAAAATTCATCATCGTCATTTAAGATACCGTCACCGTCAATGTCACTATCTCTGTTATCACCTATCCCATCTGAATCGGTGTCGCGCCATTCGGTTGCGTTTTTCGGGAATGCATCATTGGTATCGGGTACTTGGTCGCCGTCATCGTCCTCATCATTATTGTCACCAATGCCGTCGGAATCAGTGTCTTTGGATTCCGTGGCTAAGTAATCAAAGGCATCATTTATATTGTAAACCCCGTCTCCGTCGATATCGAAATCTGTGTTGTCTCCGATTCCATCCTCATCCAGATCTGAACTTTCAGTGGCATCGTACGGGAAGATATCGTTTGAATTATATACGCCATCTCCATCAATGTCGTTATCGGAATTATCACCAATGCCGTCCGAATCGAAATCCGAAGATTCCTCAGGGTTTTTCGGGAAATCATCATCTGTGTCTAAAACACCGTCCCCGTCATCATCCAAATCCGCATTATCACCAATTTTGTCAGAATCTGTGTCGATATACTCGGAATCATCTTTTGGAAAATCATCATCGGTATCTAATACACCATCACCGTCGTCATCCAGATCGGAATTATCTCCGAGACCATCGCTATCCGTATCCTGCCATTCGTTTGGATTGTCAGGAAAATCGTCCTGTGTATCCACAACAGAATCGCCATCATCATCCAAATCCGTATTGTCGCCAATACCGTCGGAATCGGTGTCTTTTGATTCGTTGGGATCATATGGATATGCATCATCGTTATTCGAAACACCATCGCCGTCTATATCAGGATCCTCTAGATCCCCGATACCATCGGAATCGGTGTCCGTATTATCCACTATTACCGTGATGCTCCTTAAGATTGTATGACCGGCCAGGTCAAAAACCCTGAACGTTAGTGTGTGGCTGCCATCTGCTAATAAAGTGGTTTGCCAGGGTGTGGAACTCAAAATCCAGCCTGTTCCGTCCACGCTGTATTCAACACTGTCCAAGAAGGTATCGCTTCCTTTTATATCAAGAGTAACGCTTCCCCGTACATGTTCCTGATTTTGGGGTGAATTTATCGTTAACTCAGGTTCGGTATTGTCAATATAGAAGGTAAATGATGTTGTGGTTATTGTATGGCTTAATATACCATCTTCCGCAGTTGCGGTGATTCCGTAGGTACCATCCGCAAGGGTTTTTGAGTCCATTGTGACCTCCCAATATCCGTTTGCACTGTTGTATCCTGCAATGTAATCTGTGCTGCTTATTGTGATAAATAAGTTTGTCACTGCAATATCATCTTTTGCTGAGATAGAGAAAGTGTACGTACCTTGCAGATACTCACCCATAACCGGTGATACGATGGTTGCCTGGGGTTCATCATTGTCCACTGTTATCGTAATACTTTCAGTTACCACATGACCTATGTCATCATAAGTTCTGAATGTGATTGTATGAAGTCCATTTGAAACCCCGCTTGAATCCCAAGAACCAGTCCATCCCATATTCTCAGAGCCGGAAAGTGTAATCCATGGTCCGCTGTCTACCCTGAACTGTACATTTGGTACAAAGACTCCGGAATCTGTTGAGTTGACATCTATTGCCACGATCGAGCCAAATACAGTTTCTCCCAAAACTGGTGAATTTATATAAAGTGTCGGCACGGTGTTGTCGATATTGAAGTTATATGGAGTTGTGGTTCTTGTATGACCCGCAATACCATCCTCAACTGTTGCAGATATGCTATAGGTACCATCCGGGATAGTGCCAGAATCTATTGCAACCTCCCATAGTCCGTTTGCACTGTTATATCCGGTTGTGTATACATCTCCGTTTATGTTAATGTGCAAATCCGTAACACCGACATCATCCGAAGCTGAAACCGAAAACACGTAGGTTCCTTGTATGTACTCACCGGAAACGGGAGCCACAAACGCTGCAGTTGGATTGTCATTGTCAACGGTTATAATGATGGAATCGGTAACTACATGAGGGATGTTATCGTATGTCCTGAAACTTATTGTATGAAGACCGTTTGACACGGTTGTTGAGTCCCAAGAATCGGTCCAGCCGAGTCCCTCGGAACCGGTTAGGGTATTCCATGCTCCGCCATCGATCTTATATTGTACGGTTGGGACAAAGATTCCGCTATCTGTGGAATTAACATCTATTGCAATATCGGAGCCGTATACGGTTTCACCGCTTGCAGGGGAAATGACAGACAGTGATGGTGCGTTGTTGTCAATATTGAAATCAAAGGATGAAGTGGTTCTTGTATGACCGGGAATACCGTCTTCCACAGTTGCGAAAATACTATATGTACCGTCGGGCAAAGTTGCGGTGTCTATTGCTACCTCCCATAATCCGTTTGCACTGTTTTCGCTTGCAATATAAACGTTTCCGCTTATCGTGATATACACGGAGGTTACACCTATCTCATCTGAAGCGTAAACCTTGAAAATGTATGTACCCGAAATGAACTCATTTCCTATTGGCGCATTTATTGCAACCTGTGGCGCATCATTGTCCACCGTAATTGTGACACTGTCTGTGGTAACATGACCGATGCTATCATAAGCTCTGAACGTCAAGGTGTGAATTCCGTTTGAAACAACGTGTGAGTCCCATGTTTCGGTCCAGCCCAAACCTTCCGAACCTGAAAGATCCTGCCATGCCCAGCTGTCGATTTTAAATTCCACTGAGGGTATGAAAGGACCGGGATCAGTTGAATTGCATCCCAACGCAACCGTACTTCCATATACTATCTGGCCATTTAGAGGTGAAAGGATATCAAGTGAGGGTGCATTATTATCAATTCCGAATTCAATTGGGATTGTTACCTGGGTATGCACTGCTATACCGTCCTCTGCAGTGGCGTAGATATCATGTGGTGCATCCTCGAAATTTGTTGTGTCGATTGTCACCGTCCACAAACCGCTTGCGCTGCTGTAACCCGTGATGTAATCAAATTCGTCTATGGTGATACACACACTGGTTAAACAGATATC
>CBDVCK010000135.1:0-9086 GCA_965372465.1 uncultured Thermoplasmata archaeon
TCTTGGATTTATCGCTTTTGACAGCACCCATCAATTTCAAAGCAAACTGGGCACCCTTGCCACTTGCACGATCAGCCAGTGTCATCATCTCTGTCATCATTCCCGGAACATCAATAAACTTTGTAACCGGAATGATTTTACCATCCTCCTGGATGAAGAGGTATGCTGCTATTCCACAGTGGGAATGGCACGTGAATGTGAGTTTGGCAGAACCCGCGAGAATACCTGCAAGATAGGATATCGGTGCAACAGTTGGTACCGGATAGAAATCATCTTTACTTAGGTATGGGGTATGGTCAACCAGCCTATCTACAAGGTCCGTTAAGGTGAACCTCTGCATATCCCTTTTCTCTCGAGATATCCTCCCTGTAAAAGCCACTGGTTGGTAATTAATCCCCTTGACCACATCACAATTTTCAATTGCAAAATCAAAGATCGGGCCCACCTGGTCGTCGTTTATGGTGTTCACGATTGTTGGTACAAGGACCGTGGAAAGAGGTTTGGGTTTAGTCCTTCTGTTATTCTCGATTGCCTTGATTTTGGTTTTCAAAAGGGGCTTTCCCCTGGTGCTTATGTAGTTCTCCTCTTTAATTCCATCAAATTGCAGATAGACGGTATGCATGCCTGCCTCAACCAGTGTCTGGGCGTAGTTCGGGTCCCTTGCCAGTAAGATTCCGTTTGTGGCCACCTGAACCTGGGAAAAACCCAGTTCATTGGCCTTTTTGATTATATCAATGAATCGCGGGTGTAGTGTTGGCTCGCCTCCTGAAAACTGAACAGCATGGGTGGGCACAGGCCGCTCTGCCCGAAGCAGTTCCAACATCTTTACAACCTCTTCATATGAGGGCTCGAATACATAACCTGCTGCGTTGGCATTGGCAAAACAAATGGGGCATTTGAGATTGCACCTGTTTGTCAAATCCACATTTGCCAATGCAGTATGGCTGAGATGCTGATCGCATATTCCGCATTCGGAGGGGCAGCCCTTTACATTCTTTGTATTGGGATTCTCCACTCCAATACCGTCCAGAGCGAACTCCTCAGCTTTCAGATATAGATCAACATCGCTCCAGATCACATCCCTTACCTCACCGTGCTCTTTGCAAACTTTTCTCATTACTACCTTGCCGTTCTCTTCAAAGATATCGGCTTCGATTACTGCCTTGCACTCGGGGCACAGGGATTGCGTTTTCTTTGGCAGACCTGATGAGGCCTTACTCTTTTGAACAGTCATAAAATCAACCGATTTGGCATGAAAATATACGAATTTAAACTTTTTGTAGCGATTGCTGCGACAAAATGCATTGAAGGTTCGTACATAAAAAATATCGGTTATTCAAAAAAACTTAGCATTGAACAAAATAATTGTCAGGTGGGTATTTTAAAAAAGGTACAAAGATGCCTCTGGAATTGATAAAGAAGGCTTCAATCTCACGAAAGCACTAATGTGTTTGTGCTTGATTTTTCTTAAAGGAGAAAATAGGGTTATTTTTTTCGTATTTTCTCCTCTGTTCCTCCAACGGCCTCTTGTGAAATGTAGCCAAAAACACGGTTTACCTTTCCAAGATGTTCGCCCCGTGCAGTTCTCCACCAAAGTCGTTTATTGCTCCGTTAGTGAGGTGGAATCTCATCCTCAACTTCCCGTTTTCGAAGAACAGGTATGCCGTCTTTAGCTGTGAGATATATATGCTCACCCTCTTACCTTTCCTCGTCAATCTTCTCTCAACGCACCTAAGCAATCCCGCCTTTTCCAGTTCCTTAATCTTCCTATAGCATGCTGCTATGGGAATACCATATTTTTCTGAAAGTTCTATGGCGCTCTTTGGCTTTTTTGTGGTGCCGACGAGGATTCTTACCGAGTATTTATCTGTTATCAATTGTGATGCTTCAAATAGGTCCATAGGGCTCCCCCATCCGTTTATGGATGCGTATCCAGATAAGAAAACTCAGCTAAGGTTCTCTTAGATTTCTAGTATGCTCCAGGTCAATATATATACTATCTTCTTTGATTATCACCCATGATAATCTTTTGAATTTAATTTATATATCAAAGTCCTTCCAGAACTTGCCCAGATCCAATGCAAAGGACAGCGGGACGTTTATTTTCACAACATATCTATCATTTTCTTTTTCAACTTTGACCTTGTCCTCTGAGACTTTATAAAGCTTGATTTTTCCGAAACCTCTTTTGTGCATTTGCTTAATGCAAATAATTAATCCGAACATCTCGAGCATCCTGATTTTCCTTTGACAATCCGAAATAGGGATATCCAATATGTCACTCACCTCCTTTGCGGTCATGGGCCTTTGGCTTATACCGATTAGGATCTTTTCGATATGTTTTGCGGTTGTGTCAGTCCCTTTTGTCATGAAAAACAACTATTGTAAGAACAAAGGAAGAGCATACCATTTTTTATATTAAAATCAGAATTGATAATATTATGGATTTATTTCAATACCAAATTTCAGGGTATATTAAAGATAATTCCCGTGCTATAAAATATTAGTGGGTTAACATTTAAAATATGATGATGGTTTTTAATCCTCTTCTTCTATATCCTTTTTTGAAAGTATCGGTAATGATTTCATATTAAAATCCACCTTAGAACCGCATTTAGGGCACTCAAAATTAAATCCATCGGTTATCATATCGTCCTTCCAAATTTGTTTAAAAAATTCTAAAAGGGCATTCTGAAATTCTTCTAATAATTTCTCCTCCATGCTGATGTCATCATCGTCTTCACTATTAATCTGATTAATTTGGGAAGGCAATTCCGTTTTACAGCTAGTAATTGTGCCGTCTATTTTGCCCATCTCAAGTAAGACGTCTCCTTTTGCCATCCACGCATCCATATGATTAGGATCCAATTTCAAAGCTCGATTAATATGATTCAAAGCATTACCGAAATCTTTTTTCTCCAGATAATTTCTTCCCATAATTATAAGTTTTTCAATTGAGCCCTTATTCTCATCTGGGAAAGTGATTATGTTGAAATTTTTATTATTAGAAGTAGTTTGTTGCCGATCAAAAATCTGTACCAATTCCCCCAGATTCTTATTAATTTCATCATATACATCTGAAAAATTACCATTTTGCGACATATCTACCTGATCAATAAATTCTTCCAGTTTTGAAACAGACCTAGTTACGAGTTCATCTTCCCTATGAATAAAATCTTCCTTTCGCTCCTCCTTTTCTTGAAGTTTGTTTATCATCTTTTTGGGATTATTGACCTGTTTTCTTCTTAATGTCGGTGACTTTGTTTTTTGTGTTCCCACCTTGTTCTCAACAATGATCTCAGGAAACTGTTTTGGATTTTTTCCTTTATTTTCTGGAAAAGAAAACAAAGCATCCCTTGCTTTCATATTGGTCGGGTTAATTTTATGAATCCAGGAGTAGCATTCCTGAGCTTTTTCAGGATCTTTTTTTTGTTCTAGTAAATCTCCAATTCTATACCACGCATCTTCACATTCAGGAACCAGTTGAACCGCTTCGTTATAGCTATCTAATGCTGCATTATAATTTCCTATATCGTTTAAAAGGTCCCCTATCCTGAACCAATAAGATGATTTGTCAGAGCTTGATTCTAAGACTTCTTTATAGCATTTCACAGCCTCCTCCTTCCTGCCGAGCTTTTCGAGCATTTCGCCTTTTCCAGCCATAGCAAAATGGTTACCTGGAAATCTAATTAAAATCGTATTAAAGCATTCAAGCGCTTCACTATAGCGACCGAGTTCATAGAAAGCGTAAGCTTTGGCACATAGATCCTCGGCATCCTTTAATGCAGGATCATTTGTGGAAAATCCTATTACAGCCTCAAAGGCCTGTATAGCTTCATCCTCTCTATCTAACTTTCTAAGAGTCCTTCCTTTATCATACCAACTCCTTATGAAATCCGGGTTGATTTCGATACATCTATCAAAACAGGGCAAGGCCTCTTCGTACCGTTTAAGAGTATACAAGACATTACCCTTTCCGTACCAACCTTTCTCACATTTTGGGTCAAGGTTATTAACCTTTGAGAAACACTCCAAAGCATTTCCCAATTCTTTTTTCCTCTCATAATCTAATATCTCTAAATCGTCTTCGAAGGGGTGGGGGTGGAGCTTTCTTAGTGCATTTCCTCTCCCTAACCAAGCTTCGATGTAATTTCGTTCTAACTCAATTGCTTTTTCGAAGCTATCTATTGCCTCTCTGTATCTTTCCAATCCTGATTGTGCTTCTCCTTTATAGTACCATACTCCCTCATCATTTTTATCAAACTCCAGTATTTTATCATAACATTCTATTGCCTCTTCGTTCCTTTTTAGTACAAATAAAGTGTTAGCCTTGATATACCATACCTTCTTGTTGTCCGGATCTAGTTCGATTATTCTATCCAACGTAAGTATAGAATCCTCATATCTTCTGTTTTGTGCCAATATTGCGGCTTTCGCAAAATATAATCCCGTATCCTTCGGGTATTTGTCTATCTGATCCTCATACCAACGTAGAGTTTCTTCAAGATCCTCCACATCAGGGGATCTTTCATTACCGATATGTTTTTGATCACGTATTATCCTATTTTTCGTTAGTTTCATCAAATCCACCTGAATACCGTGACTTTATCAACTTTAGATTCACAGATAGTTCACCATAGTTGACATATTATCTTTAAAATTAAAATAAATGCGGTTACGGTTATCATTGATTATTATCATGGATGAATATAGACTCTAAGATTCTAAATTGATATCGAGGGGGAAAGTTTCAACCTCGATCCTTAATGATTCGAATAAAGATATTGAATATAGGTCAAGACCCCAATATATGAAAATCAAAAAATTCGTAATCATAATTACACCTTATTGATAAGGTTTCTTACGAATATTATACTCTATTGAAAGATGAAATCAGATTAAAAAGCCTTTATTCAAACAAAAAATCCCGAATATCTTGTTAATAAGTAAATTGAGATACTGGCCAATTAAAGTATGATTATCAAAACTGATAGCCCAAGAGAAATGTATTTCTATATATTGTGCGATTTGTAGATAATTAGTAAATAAAATGTAGATAAGAGGTTGATAAAATGGCAAGAAAAAAATTGGAGGAAAACCAGGTCAAAATACCAGAGTCCCTAAAATCTGAAATTGATGAAAAGGTTCTGAAAACGGGTCTATACTCAGACGGGGTAGAATTCATCAAAGACGCATGTAGACGATTGATTATTGATAGTAAAACCAAGGAGGAGAAGATGATAACATTAGATAATCTACAAGATAAGCATGAGTTCAAGATTGATAGATATGGCTCAAAAAAGAATCCAAAAAAACCCTCTCTTGGAGGCAATTAACATGCAAATGATTAACATAACCCCTCCGATGGTGCTCAACCTTCCTCCTCATGACCTGCTCTCCGAGCACCATCATTTTTTTTTGACCCTATAAGCGCTTTCTTGTGGTTAAATGTGCCCAAAAAATAAAACCAATTGATACAAAGGAGAACATGTTTATGAAGAGAAAACAGCCAAAAAAACCGAAACCCGAACATGACCTAATTGATTTGGGTATTGAAAAAATCACAAGTGAAGTTGACAAGGATACGGAAGATAAAGAATATCGAGAAGATGAGGAAAACTTATGTCCTATTTGCAGGTTACCTATAGGAGGTCCAAAAAAATTTTGTATGAAGTGTGGATCGAAGATATCAAAGAGAAAAGATAAAGAGAAGGATAAAATAATCGGTGTTTTCAACGACATTCAAACATTAATGGATCAGTCAATGCATTATATAGAAAAGATAGAAAAGGATGATATTTTATCGAAATGGTCCGATATTGATATTGAAATCACAAAAAATCCCCAAGATGAGAATTTATGGTTTCGAAAAGGAGTAATATTAAACGGTCTGGGGGCTTATGAAACTGCATTGAGTGCTTTTAATGAATTACTGGCCCTTAACAAGAACAACACCAGGGCCTGGATTGCAAAGGCGTATGTTTTGACGAGACAGAAAAGATTTAGTGAAGCTTCAAAATGTTATAGAAATGGTTTAAAGGCAATTCTGAACACTCCTGCAGAAAAAATTCAACAGGAAGCCACAAAGATTCCCGAAACGCAGGTCAGTTTGGTTACTAAAAGGCCAAAAAAGAAACCAAAACATAAAAAGGCGGGAATTATAAATGGTTTAACCAATGGGCTCACCAATGGCTTGACAAATGGACTGACCAATGGAACTAGGAGAAAGGCTCTCACAAATGGTTTAACCCGTAGTTCGATTCAACGATCTGGAAAAAATAGAATTAAAGAGGGTATGGTAAACGGCCTCACTAATGGGTTGACCAATGGTTTGAAAAGACGCAAGCCTGGCAAGGTAAACGGACTTACAAACGGGTTGACCAATGGGCTTACAAATGGCAGGAAGAAGGAGAGGCACGGATTAACTAACGGTCTGACAAATGGCCTAACCAATGGTTTGAAAAGGCGCAAGCCAGGTAGGGTAAACGGACTTACAAACGGATTGACCAATGGGCTCACAAATGGCAGGAAGAAGGGGAAGCGCGGATTAACTAACGGTCTCCCAAATGGCCTAACCAATGGTTTGAAAAGGCGCAAGCTAGGTAGGGTAAACGGACTTACAAACGGATTGACCAATGGGCTCACAAATGGCAGGAAGAAGGCTAGGAGGGGTTTAACCAACGGCCTGACCAACGGTCTAACCAATGGATTGGTAAATGGAATTATCAATGGGACCCAAAGAAGACGAGGTCTCACCAATGGTATGATTAACGGTCTTACCAATGGACTTAAGAGAGCCAAGCTAGGTATTACCAATGGCTTGACAAACGGAATTACAAACGGTATTACCAATGGTCTTACAAATGGATTAAAAGCCTTAAAAAAAGGCCTGACCAATGGTGTTACAAATGGCAACGGCATCACCAACGGCCTTTCCGGAAGACCGGGAGCAATGGACAACAAAAAAAGGTATCTAAAGATCGTAATAATACCCATAGTCGTGGTCATATTCATCTTTTTACCCAATATATTGAACCTCCTATTTGTGCCACCAGAGGGTTTGGATATTGATGGGAGATTTGGAGATTGGGAAGGTATAGAACCCACATCTGATAGGCAGGAAGGGATTGGGTTTAATGAAAATGTCGATCTAACCGAGACTCGGATTTACAGAGAACCTGGTATGATTTCCTTTTACTTGGAAGTAGCAGGCGATATGATGGCTGGGCAGCCAGAACATTTGGGAAGGAAGGTCGACACGGTCCATATTTTTATAGACAAGGACCGAAATTGTTTTTCTGGCTATCAGATAAACGGAATTGGTGCAGATTTCCTAATACAAATTTATGGTAGAAATGGTTCCATATACAGTTCAACAATTTTCGATTTCTCGGGAAGCACCCAAAATTGGAACAACTGGACATTCTATATGTCTGTCAGTGCTCGTGCAAAAGGAAATGGACTTGAAACGCAAATCTCGGCATATTATTTGAATCTCGATAACGGGGGTCCTATGGATATTTACTTTCAAATGCAGAGCTGGGATGGTTTCGAGGATTATTCCGATAGCATAATCAGTGATGAAAAAGGTGTTTTAACGGTTAGTCAGAAGGGTATTGGTGAGAGTTACATTTCAGGAAATTCACAAATGTTACTGAATCTGGATATGAGGGCTACAGATGCGGACATAAAGATAACTAACATAAAGCTTACTCGGATCGGAGAAGGAAATGATGTTGATATAAATTCGGTTATGCTTGTTGAAGATGGGAGTACCATTGCTACTGGAACTTTGATCAATGGAATATGCGATTTACAAACCGAAATATCATTAGATGAGAAAGAAAGTAAAACCTTCCATGTTGAAGTCGATATTAGTAACATGGCACAAGAGGAAAACAGTATCGGTCTTCGCATAATGAATATTCATGATGTAACAACGGATACAGGTACAGTCACAATTAAGAATGAAAAACCTGAGTTCAATTATTATGATGTAAGTTACATTTCATCTATCCCGGATGATATCATAATCGATGGGGCTTTTGCTGATTGGGAAGAAAAGGATATAGTCCAAGATAACGAAGATGATGTTGACAATAATAATTTGGATATTATCGAATATGGTGTTCATACGACAAATCAGATGGTTTCCTTCTACTTGAGGGTTGATGGAGAGATAAGTATGGGAACCGCGGTACCTTTTTGGAATTCGGTGACGATACTCACACCAACAGAGCCAGTTGAATCGGAGGAGCTCGGACCAACTCCTCCTCAACCAATTCCAGAAATACCAGAAAGAATCGGTGAAGATGTTGCCTTAATTTATATTGATCGTGACAATTCATCCACAACAGGATTTTTAGTGGGCAATATCGGTGCGGATAATCTAATTGAGATCAAAGGGAAAAATGGTGAGTTGATCTCTAAAAAATATCTGGTTTTTAATGGCCTGTCCTCTTTGGAATGGGATTGGGCTGAAAAAGGTAAAATCGATACAGAAATAGATACTATGAGACTGGAAACTCAAATCTCAAAGGATGAGTTAGGTATAACCGGGTATTTTAGGGTCTATTTCCAGACAACAGACTGGAGTAATAGTAAAGAAGATTATTCACATAACGAGATTACAAGGGCTCATCCAAGAATAATTTTTAGAGGAACAAGATACAGCGGTGGCATATTGGTATGTGGAAGTGGGACCACACCAACTATCGATGGGGACTACAACTCAGCCGAATGGTCGGATGCAAATTCAGTTACAAATGGCGCTTTAACGGTATATGTAAAAATGGATGCCACTTATGTTTATTTCGCTGTCACGACCGCAGATACTACTCAGGAAACCAATGACGGATGCATCCTTTATTTTGAAACAGATCACGGAAATGATGGCATAGACGATTCCTACGACAAGAGGCTTCGAACATATTATACTGGTAGCAGTTGGAATGATGATTGGACCCTTGGTACGGGAGGTGGATGGGGATTTCCAGGATCTCCTCCAGCGAATCATTTAATTGCCGAGAATTTGGAATCAGGTGTGGGATTCGAATATGAGGCCCAGGTTCCCAGAACCACCCTAA
>CBDVCK010000136.1:0-9079 GCA_965372465.1 uncultured Thermoplasmata archaeon
CAGCTCTTCCTTTCCTTTTAACGCTTTTTAGTTCAATATATTTTGTAACCTCTTCCACCCTTAATATAAGATCATAACCAAAAGAATCTGTATGAACTCTCAAAATTTCCAGCTTTTTCTCTTTAGAGGCTAGGTATTGTATTAAATCGGATAAAAATCTATATTCCACCATCTGTTCACGATACTGTGGATCATCGTCAAGGAATTTTTCCAATATCCTCATGTCATTACCTCATATTCACTTTCGATGTGGGAAGTTTGCCTAAGCAATTTCTAGAGCTATAATCGTATCTAATAACCTGAATCCTATTAGGGATATTTATATTCATCATCCTGTCCGAATATCTCTATTATTGTTTCACCAGAGCTTGTAACGCTATATTTACCATCCTTGGATTTAATTACCCAATCTCGATTGAGCCATTCGTGAAAATAATGCCTTGATAAATGGACTCTTTCAGTCTGTCTAATATCGCGGACATTCTCTTTTCTTTGGACTCTCTCCCAACATCCGCCATCTTTAAATTTGGCTATTAATCCTGTTTTACTTGTTAATTTCTTATTTTGTATTAACTCCTGGTAAATTTTTAATGATTTTACCAGATACTCAGGTGGAGGTGCAATTTTAAACGGCTGTAATGGTTTTGGCTCTCTAATGCTTTTTGTAAGACCAACCGGACGATCTTCATCGAAAAATATTTCTTTGATTTTATTCTCTGGAACCCAAAATTCATTTGTTCCTACTGTAAACGGCTTTATGCCTTCAATCATCATCGAAGCTATCGTAGCAGCAGCCGCGTATTCAGAAGGTCCACCTGATAAGTTAATAAAAACATCATTTTCTTCTTCAATTTCAGGAGGTAAAATTGTCAATAATGTCCTTAAAACATCATTTACACGATATACCTTCACATTAACTTCGTTTATATCAATAATACCTAAGTCATCCTTTAACTGGCGAGTTGCCTCATTATAAAAATCCTGATAAATTTCAGCCCCCGAGATATCTTTTCTGACATGATGGAGAAGATATACTTTTTTAACGTTCTCCAGCCATTTAATCGGATCAATGATCTTTACAGTATCAAAACTAACACAGGATACAACTATTTTTTTTCTTTTTAACTTCACTATCAACACCTATTACTTTGGTTACATTAATAACGTTATAGTATTTATTTACTTTGTTCTTCATAGTTGAGATTGATGAAAGAAATATGTCAGTTACTTAAAATCCCTATGTTCCTAATGTCTAATGGGGATATTCCCGCCTGGACAAATCAGGAAATATATGAGTTAGCCTGGGATCAGGGAATAAGACCATTGAATGAGAAGAGACTTAAACCCCTATTCAGCCAGATAAAGGGAATGAGTGGCTAGACAGAAATGTAGCAAAATGGTGGTGATAAGTTGAAAATGAACGCATTTGTGAGCGATAAGCCCGTTAACGGGGTAAAGGCAAGTATATACTCCATTAATGGATTGGAGTCTGGTCTCCGAGAGAAAGAACGATATAGTGATGCATGGAGACTTTGCAGGGAGTTCAAGGGAACAGCTGTACCGTTCATGGGTGGAGAAAAGATACTGCTCATGGGAGAAAGCGAGTCTTCAATTCAATGTGGCAATCTCATGGCCACCTTTGAAAAATCGGTTCCCTTAGATATGAAGGATAATGCCATGAGGTCTGCCATTGAGAATGTCATCCAACAGATTTTAAACAAACGTATGAGGAAACTGGGATATATAACAGAACGTGGGACGATTATCCCGAGGAACTTTCGCAGGTACAACCTCGATAACGGTGAACCGATCCAAATCCACGAAAACGGAGCCCAAGTCCATGTCGAAGGGCTTCCCAGTGGCCACATACTTGTATGGATAGATCCCAAGGTGCGGGTAAAACAGCAGGTGCGGGATTATATTCTGTGGAAGAAAGAGAGTTGCAGGAACAGCGAGATAGAGCAAGTGATGATTGGGAAAAAAGTTTTCGTGGAACCCTTTAACCAGGGTGGAAAAATAACATCTCTGGACTGGGAGAACACCCCCGAAACGTTAACCTTCACAAGCCCACCTGATATGAAGGAAAAAACAGGAAAAGGTAGGATCACGGTAAAGGAGTTCTGGAAACACAAACATTATAGAGATGTGGACCCAGACGAAAACCCGATTGTGATGGTCAAATTGAAGGGTAGGGAGATTTCAGTTGCATATCCCACGAGTATGGTCTATCTCTCGACAAAGGGAAAATCCTATCCCAGGAATGTGAGGGATACTTTTACACTACCTTCCATAAGTCGTGTCAATAAATCCGAGAAAATGGCTAGCATCATGCTCGGGGAACCTTTTGATGTCGGGGATGTGAAAATTCAATTCAGTACCAGAATGGCAACCGAAGATAGATTGAGGGAAATAGGCAAACTTGTCGATACCGGAGCGATAATGAAACCTGCATTACTGATGGGAAATAATAACACAGCAAGTTATCCAAAGGAAATTAGAGTTCATGGACCATTCAGTGGACCAAGACGGATTCCTGTCTACTATATTCTTCCCCCACGGAGTAAAATAGATATACAGAAACTCCACGCTAGTTTACAGAATTTTAATTCGGAACTCAAACTGGGCCAGCTGGAAAAAATCGGTGAGACAGTTGTCCAGACATCTTCCAACAGACCAACGAGAAATGACTACTGGGATGTTGCAAGGACCGCGGGCTTCGAGATTGACGACTATCTCAAGGCCAGATCACCTGACTCGCCTGACGATATCAAATGGGGTAAGCCCGTGATGATCTCCATACTGCCTGATAAAGATCCAGAAACATATGCGGGAGGCAAGCAGGGTGCCCATGCAGGCGATCATTCAATACAGAACATGACCCAGAGAACTGCAATCGACATAGCCACAAAGGGAGCACAATACTTTGCATACAATAGCTTGGTGCAGGTATACCTCAAATCACTGGAAAGGGGAGAGGCACCGTGGATACTCCAGGAGCCTGCGGGTGGGGCTTATTCCACCGCATACCTGGGGTATGATGTGAGCAGGAGGAGGGAGGAAGAGTCCGGGACCAGGAAGGAGGCTGCCGCAACCATAAGCATGGTGGACGGCCAGGGAAGAACACTCCTGAACAAATTACACACGTCGCAGAGCGGGGAGGTACTTGACCAACTCACGGCCAACAGAATGGTCTTTGAGGTATCCGGGGAAGCACACCGGGCCTTCAAGGAAAGGGGAGAGGAATTCAGGAGGCTTGTCATGTTCAAGGACGGCATCATACGGAGCAATGAAAGGGAGAACATTAAGACCGGGGTTGTCAACGCCATTGAAGACATGGTGCCAAAGGCCACGATGCCCGACGATATCGAGGTCGAGCTGATCGGGGTTGTGAAATCGGGGATAGAACGGATGTACAAGGACAACGGTTACAACCCGGATGACGGGGATTATGCAGTCTTTCATGACAATACAGCAGTGGTAGCCACATCGAACCTCGGGACAAGAAAATCACAGGTAACAGTCCAGACCACAAGGCTTGAACCACTGTTCAGGGTCTCGTCAACGGGAACGATTGAAGAAAAAGTAACCGACATAAATCGCCTGGTAAAGGAATACGGCGACCTCTGCAACCTGGACTGGGCAAGCCTGTACCGGCAGCCAAAGTATCCCATCGTTCTTAGACTCGTCCAGAGACTTGGAGAGCAATATACGATGGACATCTCGGATCCTTCCTACCTACCATTATAAATATCTATAATCAATATAGGGAAAAAGAGGGGGAAAGTGATGGATAGCCTTCTTGAGTCCTTAAATCCCAAACAACAGGACGCGGTTACACATATTGAAAAGCCATTGCTTGTATTCGCAGGACCTGGAACTGGTAAGACACGAGTCGTTGTCTATAAGCTAGCATACCTCATAAAAGAAAAAGGATTCAAACCTGAAGAAATCTTGGCATTGACCTTTTCAGACAACGCTGCTCAAGAAATGCAGGAAAGAATTGAGGAATTACTCCCTGACTCAACTGGATTCAAGATATCAACATTTCATTCTTTTTGCTACGAGCTTATTAGAGAATATTCCCTTGAACTTGGCATTAATTCCCAGGGTACTGTAATTACAGAAGAATACCAGCAATCCTTCCTCCTGGATAATCTGGATAATGTTGATCTAAAAACATTTAAAATCCCAACAAGACCAATCGATCTAGCCAAATCGTTTCAAGGAGCAATATCAAGGTTCAAACAAGAAAACATAACTATCGAGGAGCTTGAAAAATTTTTATCTAAACACGAAGGAGATATCAGTGAGGAAACTGGAAAGTTAAGAGACTTTGCAAAAGCATATCGTTTGTACGAGGACTTCAAGGCATCAAAAGGACTACTGGACTTTGGAGATATGCAATATCTTGCAGTATACCTTCTTGAGACTAGACCGGAAATATTAGATAGGCTCAAGAACCGAATAAAATACATTATTGTTGACGAGTTCCAGGATACAGACTTTTCTCAACTACAGCTGATATTTCTATTAGCTCTAGAGGGTAATATTACAGTTGTGGGTGACGATGACCAGTCCATCTACAGGTTTCGTGGTGCTTATCTAACAAACATTGCGGAATTCACAGATTTTTTTCAAAAAAAAGGAATCGAACCAGAAAGAGCGGTCCTTAGTACCAACTATAGATGTACAGGTAATATTCAAAATGTAGCCAATATCCTAATTGAAAATAATCCGGAACGTCAGACAAAAGAAATTGAGACCAGTAAAGATGACGGGGAGCCGGTGACGATATCACTTTATCAAAATGATCAAGAGCAAGCAAAGGGCATATATAAGAAGATTAAGGAATTAAACAACAATGGAGTTCCGTGGGATAATATCTCGATACTTGTGAGGAGAAGGGCTGATGCAAGACCTATTATTGAGACTCTAGCGAAATTCAGAATACCTTATGAGGTTATTGGATCCAGAGAATATTTTCGAGAACCTGCGGTGAGGGCAGTAGCGGCATATCTGAAGGTTCTTGACGATCCAATTAGAAACCAACCTTCTTTAGGGCTGATAATGCAACGCCCTATACACGGTATAATGCCCGGAGAAATCCCGAAATTAGCCCGATACGCAAAGGATAAAGAAGTATCCCTCTGGGAGGCGTTAAACGATCTGGACGACTTCGATGGAGAAATAGATCATTTTCTTGCGTTTCGACAGGAAATTGAGAGACTTTTTAATGTCCATGGAGAGCAAGGTCTACTACCGGTAATGAGATCAATATTATTCGGAAAAGACTTCTTCAGGATCGAGATCAACAGGCAAGATATGCACAATGTGCGACTGCTAAACCGCTTCTTAAGACTTGCTTCTGGATTTCTGGAGATATTTCCCGAGGCAGGATTAAAAGAGTTTCTAATACATATTCATGCGCTAACAGATCTTGGTCTAGAAGATACCGGTACTGAACCTTCGGTCGGAAAGGTTCATCTCATGACAGTGCATGGTTCAAAGGGTAAGGAATTTTCATATGTATTTATTCCATGTTTAAACGAAAAACGATTCCCGAGCCGGTACCAGAGATACAAGATAGAAATACCGGAAGACTTAACTCACGGGATACCTACAGAATATAGTCCAGAAGAGCTACATTTCCAAGAAGAGAGACGTCTTTTATATGTTGCGTTGACCCGTGGAGAAGATAAGATTCACTTAAGCTTTTGCAACCGATATGGAAACAACAAAAAGGATACCCCCAAATCAATGTATCTTACGGAAATTCTCTCTGCAGGAAAAGGTCATGAACTTGTGGAAGAAATTGAAGACATTGAAGAGCAAGCAGAGGAAATTGAAGATTCCGTTAATGGAATACTCAAACATAGAATCTACAGCGGCATTAGCAGAGGGGAATGGCAGCAGGCTATAGATGCAATGACCGCGTTAGCCGTAAAACAAGAAGTAGACATTCACCATCTGAAGGTTCCCCAGGAAATGCATATACATAATTATCTAAAGGAACTTGAGGATCTCTATAGGAAACCCGAACAAGAACATATTGAAAAAGGAAAATATTCTCCTTCCAAATTAAAAACCTACGAGGACTGCCCCAATAAATATTATTACCAATATGTGTTGGAAATTCCTGGTGAAGTAAAGGTCTTTTTCGAGCTGGGAACAATCGTTCATGAAGTAATGGAAAAAATATCAATGAAATTAAAAGAAGAAGGGAACGTAACAGAAGAACATGCCCTGAATATACTGAATGGACTGTGGAAACCATCAGTATACGAATCAAAAGAAAAGGAGAAACAGGATCGTGCCGAAGCAGAAAAGATGATAAAGGATTTCCTGTCCCACCAGGCTAAAAAAGAAGGTCAGATAATAGACATAGAAAAATGGATAGACATTGATCTAGACGGCCGAAAGATAAGGGGAAGAATCGATCGCATTGACGATATGGGGAAAACTGTGGAAGTTATTGATTACAAGACCAGTAAGACCAGGACATCGAAGCCTAAACTAAAAAAGGACTTCCAGATGGTGCTGTATTGGTTAGGAACGGAAAGGGTTTTCGAGAAACCTGTTAGCAAAGTAGGACACTGGTACCTAAGAATGGACCAGGAATGGATGGTCGAAATAACAAAAGAAGAACAGGAAGAGGTTATACAGAGGGCAAGGGAAGTAATTAATTCAATCGAATCAAAAGAATTTTCATCCACACCTGGTTATCAGGTATGTATGTTCTGTGACTATGGGGAGTTATGCGATGATAAGGGGAAGGGATAAAAATGGGATTATTTAAAAAGTCAGATAAAAAAAATGAAGCTTATAAGGTAATTGCTCCACAAACTAATGTGCAAAGACCATCTCATCCACCTCCTCCCGAAATCAGAGTAACTCCACAAATACATCTGCAATCGATAGATCTTATGTGGGAGTATAAGCCTAAAATAACAATAAACAATATAGTTTCACTTCCAGACAATAACTATCTCCTTTTTTCACAAAGTAGAGCTAAGAATAAACCCAACATAATCATCTTGGATCAAGAAGGAAATGAAAAAGAAAAAATAGAAGAAAATACCCTTAAAAGTGGACCAATATATATCCCCAAAAAACATGGAGCCTTTTTTATCGGATATCAAGCAAATCATATTCAACAATCAACCGAACCTAAAGAGGATAAGTGGGACAGTGTTCTTTATTATTATAATATGAAAGGTAAATCTCCTTGGAAAATAGAATTTCCTGGAGAACAAATTAGCCATATTCTTGTTCTCGAAGAATATAGACGAATTCTAGTCGGAACTAGAAAAAACTTTATCGTAGGTCAAGGTGGACTGTATTGTTTCGACATCTCAGGAAAGAATATTTGGACATATAAAGGTGATTTTCAAAAGAGCATTCCTATGGCATCTCAGGAGGTTAAGTTCTTCCCATATGATACAATAGCCTCAGAAGGCGGTAAAATAATATTGGCTAGATTTCTAAGCATTTTAATCGCACTAGATTTAAATGGAAAAGAGCTTTGGATGATAGATTTTAAAAATCTCGAGAAACCCCCTCAAGAAGAGATTGACGTTGGTGGTTATAAAATGTCTTTTAGTTTTAGACAGCAAAGAGCACTAATTGACCAATTTAAAATAACAAAAAATGGGAAGTTTATCGGGGTCATATATGGAAAATATGTATATATACTAAATACACAAGGTCAAATAATATCGATATTCTCATATGAAGACTATTCACTTATAAACATTTTCCTTTCAGAGACTGGGAGATATATGGTCATACTTAATGGACGACAAGGGTCAAAACAAAAACTGCTATTTTATTCGAACGGAAAATTAAAAAATAAAATTGAGTTAAGAGATGTTTATGAGGCTAACATAAAAATATTAGAACAATTTAATTTAATTATTCTTGGTCTTCCAAACAAACGACTATATATCTTCAATTTGCAGGGGGAGCAAATATGGAAGACAGTATATGAAGCGGGTGTCACTAATATAACGCTTACAGAAAATGGTGATAAACTAGGAATACTTGCGGATAAATTCTATCTCTACTCTTTAAAGTTTGGAGGGGGAAAGGGAATAATTGAAACCGAAATTGTCGATTCGCCCCTTAAAATAGAAACAGGTAAAGTTGAATTAGTATGGAATTTAAAGGAAGATCTGCTTGAAAAAGGTAGTATTTTTGATTTCTCTATTACTGACCAAGGAGAAATTGTTCTTATCTATAGTGGAGTTATCTGGTTCCTATCGTCAGATGGTAAAGTTTATTGGAAACACACTCCTAAAAAGATTATCCCTGGTTATGGTAAGAGAATCAATAAAGGAGATGATCGTTATACAATAAAACATAGTTCTTTTGATAAAATCGCAATTTCAGAAGATGGAAAAGCAATATGGGTCAGTATTCGTGATAATCTCATCTGGGAGCCTTCAAGATTGATAAGGCTTGACCGCAAAGGAAATATTGTATGGATAACACAAACTGAAACCGTGGCATCATCTTTAAAACCCCTTCCCAATTATGGATTACTTTACGAGACATATTCAGGTGAGTGCGTAAATTATGATAGTGACTACAAGGAAGTGTCTAAGTTTAAATTGGAGGGTAAATCAATCCAACTAAACGATGAAGGAAAAACAATTTCAATTAACACAATTAAGAAAGAAGCCGATGAAGTAAGAATGCTCAATGGAAATATCCTATATTCAGACAAAAGAAACTTAAATGCAAGAAATAAGGAAGGGCAAGAACTATGGTCGTTAACAGCAACCGCTAAGATAAACGGAATAGATGTGTATGATAAAAAAGACTTAATCTTATTTAGAGCTGGGATTAATATATTCCTTCTTGATACTAAAGGGATTTTAAAATGGAAAAAAAGGGTAGGGAAAATGGCGGTCTATTCTCAATTTAATAAGGATCAAGATGGCATCGTTACTTTATCCATGGAAAATGGGGTCGCTGTATATGATCTAGATGGAAATCAACAAAAAAATGTTCCAATAAAAACTGGCAGAGAATTATCTGTAATAGATTTTAAAAATGGTATGATTTTAGCTCAGTCTGG
>CBDVCK010000137.1:0-9039 GCA_965372465.1 uncultured Thermoplasmata archaeon
CAATAGGTCTCAGTGTCAAAATAGATATCTACATTCTCGTATGCAGAGGTATTGAAGATGGATGTGGTGGTGGAGATATTTAGATAATAATTCATTGGGTCATAATCCAAAAAATACTGAATTAGATCACCTTCCCAGCCTCCATCCTTCACAGCATCGTCCTGGGGAATACCCCAAAAATCACCATCCACATACAAATCGAACTGACCTGACCCTAATGTGAAGTTGCTCCCGTAGGTCATACCGTCGATCCAGGTAGTGATCTCCCTATTAGAAGTCGCACTTTTATTACCCGGATTTGGCCCGTGTTCTGCATTCCCCCAGATATTATGCTGCTGTCCTCCAGGTGCTGATACAAACCCAAAAGGGGGAAAGATCGCTAAAAACATCGCACCTACTATCAAGACACAGAAAAGATTATAGGTTTTGCTTTTCATATCAATCCCTTCTATAAATGGCTAAACCTTCATTCATCATATTGAAAAACAAATATAAATATAGTTTGGAAGGGATTTTGCGTATTCCTGGGATCATGGCGTCATTGAAATTGGGTTGCTCAGATAATGTCATTCATCCAGGAATCAACAAGACTACGCACTGGAATTCTCAGAAGGATAGTATTTTCTCTCCCTTCCCACAATCTCCTTCTTTATTGCTCCAACCTGTTCCATAATCTTCAAGTGATAACTTGCCACCTGACGGCTGATGCCAGTTGAATTCGCAATCCTCTTCTGGCTGATACCTGAATTCTCCTTGATGATTCCCAGTATCTTCTCTTGAAGAATCGTGAAATAGTGTTCACCGGTTTTATGTTTCGGAAAATCCACAGGGTAGAAACGCTTTCTTATGCCGTCCTCTGTTGAGTATATCAGATGCGCATGCATCAATTGTCTAATGTGATGAACGAGCTGCCCATTGGGGAGGGCAAGTTCCTGTTTTATTAACCCATAATTGGCACCTGGGTTACCGATTATGTAACCATATATTTTGAATCTGGTTGGCTGGTCGAGCATTTCACCTTTTTTTATCCTAGAATAAAGAGGTATGAACAACGTCAATATTCCATATTTTATGATCTCAATAAATATTCCGCCAAGGCTTATGGCACAAATAAATCCCACAGCAATAATTAGATCCCATGGGAATGGAGAGGAGCCAGCTGGCATTTGTATCGCCTCCTTCCTTTCAAGTGATATCGTCACCGTCGTATCCTCCAGAACCGATATTTCGGAGGAATTTGTAAGTGATTCGAATAATACTATGATGCGAAACGGATTATAGGAAACGGTAGATGTTGAATTTTGAAAGTTCTCAGTAACTTGTATCCATCTTACCCATCCACCGGAGTCTGATGTCTGAGCCGTAATTATGTTGTCGTACGCATCATATATTAAAACCGTTGCATTTTCAATGGGTTCTCCCTCTTCATCCACGATTCTTATCCGTAAAAACCATTTCACTTCCAACTTGGAATTCGCTTCCAAATGGTAATCCTCCACTGTGGTATTGATCTTCGTGATATTTGAATCAATCAACCATAATTCTTTGATTGTTGAATTGAAGAAAATCATTTCGCATTCGATTAATGTATTGTTGATAATCTCCATTTCATCTCCAGAATTGGCATAGATGCCATATCCTGAGATATCACTCATAACATTGTATGATACAATAGGAGATGAGTTCTGGGCAAAAATTCCAGATTCCGAAATACCGCGGATAATGTTGTATGAAATTATGGATTTAGATTCCTTGGAATAAATACCATGTTCTGAAACACCACTTATCAAATTATATGTAATCACTGGAGTTGAATAATCGATATAAATGCCATATCCTGAGATATCCTGTAAGGTATTATTGGAAATTAATGGGTCTGAGTTAACTATATAAATTCCATATTGTAAAATTTCATTTATTGTATTGAATGTAATATTGGATGACGAGTTCTCGGCATATATCCCAAAATCTGAATCTCTAACGTTATTGTAAGCGATGACAGGCGAGGCATTGATCAGGTATATCCCGTACTCGTTACCAGATGCAGTATTGTTGGTAATGGATATTGTTGATGCATTTTCAACCATAATTGCAATGGTGTTGTTCTCCAAAATATTTCCATTGAATTCCAGGGTTGAAAGCGGGGTATCCGGGTCGTAATAATAAGCAATGTTATTGTTGTGGATATAGTTCCAATTGAAGCAGTTTTTTAATTGGGAATTGTAATCCTTTGCACCATAAACGGTATTGTAGGAAATTGTGTTGAATCGGATTGCATCGTTGAAAGCTTCAAAGGTAACGATACCATAATCTCCATTGGTCACTGTATTATGGGCTACGTAGACATCTGTGGTTTGATTTAGATAGATGCCATAATCGTAATTCTCGATATTATTATAATGTATTAATGTTGAATCAACTCTTTCGCAGACAATGCCATATTCCCCGTTTTGAATCGTGAATCCTCTAATTGTGACGTTATCTCCCGTAATGGATATGATCTCCCCTGTCCCTCCTCCATCAATTATTGTATTTCCTTTATCTTCACCTATTAGGGTGATTTTTTTATCTATGGTCAGATGTTCATTATATAGTCCATGATAAACGTATATCACATTGCCTTCTACTGCATTGTCAATGGCATCCTGAATCGATGTGTATTGTGCGGTTCCATTTGCATCAACGGTAAGATTGTAAGGGGAATAGACCGTAAGTATGCCGGTCGAGTCACTTATTCCAATATCGTATTCTCCTGTGACCATACAAATTCCGGCTTCCATTGCGCTGAAGTTCGTTGTATATCCGAAAGTATCGATAGAACCCACACTTAGATTGGATATCTGCCAGGATACCTCAAGGTCTCGAAGATATTCAATAGTATTATTGTATCCTGCTGCAAAGAATATGTCACTGTCTCCAATGTAATATGTAATATCATCAACAGCAGAACCACCACCTCCACCGGAATCTCGAACCGTGATATAGTCCACGGTATAGGTCCAAATGGAAATATCACCTGTTGTATTCGTTATACCCACATCATAATAGGCCATTACATAGCAGATTCCAGTTCCTTGAGGGATAAAGTTGGTGTTAATCCCAGGTGATGTTACTGAACCTACATCCGTGTCATTGCAAGTCCATATGACATCCACATCGCCCATGTACCCGATCGAGCTGTTGTAACCTGCAGCCCATAACAATATATCGTCTTCTATAAACAAAGATACATCCATTACAGGATTTCCAAATCCATCGGGAGCGTCACGAATGATAATTTCATCAACCGCAACAACACTCAAATTCCCGGTAATGTTTATTATCCCACCGCCAAGATCTGCTGTAACTATACATATCCCGGATTCCAGGGCAATAAAATCTGTCATTGGACCGAACAATGGAACAATATCACCCACCAATGGATCATCAATGGACCAACTCACCTCCAAATCACGAAGATATCCAGCGGAATAATTATAACCTGCTGCAAAGAATGTGTCAATTCCTCCCAGGTCATATAACCTGTCCCCTACCGGTTCCCCCCAACCGTCAGGTGAATCGCGAATGATTATGTAATCGATTTGAAAATCGAAGACCATGATAGGTATTGTGATTACAATTACTCCTGCATTATAATCCATTATTAGATCACATCCACCGGGCATCATTGGTTGAATATGCGTGCTCTCCCCAGGGGATGTCACTTCTGCTACAAATGGATCACTTGAATCCCAGATTACATTTACATCGTACAGATAATCGTCCATGGAATTGTATGCTGCCGCCCATAACCAGATATCATTGCTTAAATCAAGAGTAAGTTCATTTACGATATTGCCTGCGCCATCCGGTGCGTCCCGGATATAGACATGATCCACCAATCCTACCGTTAATATCCCTGTGCTATTGGTAATACCAGGATTAAATTCTGCTGTAACAATGCATATCCCTTCAGCATTAGCCATAAATTCAGTTGTGGGGCCGGTTGGTGGATTTAGGTCACCAACCCCGGGATCATCGATTGTCCAGGTCACATCCACATCTCCCATGTACATCCCAGTGGATGAATTATATCCCCCTGCAAAGAAATTGTCAAATTCCCCAGGTTCATATGTTCTCGGTCCAACCCAGGCACCCTGATCGTCCGGCTCATCCCTTATGATTATCGAGTCCATTGTTTCTGCGCCAGATGTTACGGTTACAACAGTGGTATTAATATGTCCCTCACCGTCCTCCAATGTAATGGTGGCAGAACCCTGGCCATCACAAAATACATTGGTTGAAGGACCATCCGGAGGATCGACATTAACAATGGATGTCCCGCTTGTTGACCAGATAGCGGATGGGGGAACTTCACCAATAAAATCACCCATATCATTATACATGGCCCCCCAGATTTCATAATTTGCACCTATGGAATAGGTCTCGTAGTTATCTGGATCTGAAAGATCTATTCCACCGCCACCTGATTCACTTCTGATCTGGATGTACGTCGCCTGAGCCGATACTTCCTCAGGAACAATGATAAAAAAGCTTGTGAGCATCAAAATGAGCAAAAATAGACCTAAAACCCTGTTTCCCTTCATAATTGCCACTCATATGATTATTGAAAAACTTCTATAAAAGGTAATTGGTACAATTTTTTGCATATATTGGGATTTTTAATAAAGAATGATTACTTTGAAATGTACAAAGATTTGGATGCTAATTCCCGCATTTCATTCAAATGGGACTTCCCAGATTACTTCTGCCAAGGAATGGACCCAATAAGCATTGCCCGCAATCATGAGATCTGACTCACCCACTTCAACCCAAGTATTTGTCTCGGCATTATATGTCCAAATCGAATCAACATGCTCGCCAAAGATTATATTGTTTAAGGCAGAGGTTCTATCTAAATTTGTCATAGAGGGATATCCCACCAGATTCCAACCCGGATAGATCTGTATGTCCTGATTAACCGTTGGTATCGAACCATAGTTTTCAAAAGTTACTCCCTCAGGCTCTGTTATATGAACCCACACACCCATTGTATGGTCGATATTATTTAGATCGTTAAAGGAAGCTGGTTTTGAGATATGATCTAGTTTCCAGTGATCAGATTCATCATCACTGTCATACCATTGTACGATGTCGTAGGAACCAGAAATAGAGGAGAGCACATAGTCGACATAGGTATTGGATTGAATAAGCGGTGTTGAGATAAAATTCCAACCCTTGCAAAGATCATACGATTCCTGATCGTGACCTGCTGGATCCATAAGTGGATAGTAATCCTGGGAATCACCATCAATAATATATGGTGTATCCCCGATACCGTCACTGCCCGGGATGTCCTGGTTTGGTCCCTTGAATACATCTATCCCATTGTAATCAGACCAGTGATTTCCTCCGGAGGGATAACCATCGTCCCATTTATTTGATGCGCCATCGATTCCCTGGAGGTCATTGTCAATGATATTATTGTGATGAACCAACATGAGATAGGAGAATTGAAACATGCGGATTCCCAATCCATTTGCCCAGATATCGTTGTGGGTGATAACAACGTTCTCGGAAACCCAACACCTAACACCCTCGCCCTTGTTTTGCGAAAGATTGTTTTGGGTAACTGTTATGTTGTTTGAGTTTTGAATATAGATACATTTTCCACTTTTTGAGACCCTATTATTAGATATAGTAGTCCAATTCGATCTAAAAGTGTGTATGCCATATCCCCACTGATGATCCATTGTGCGGTTGGTAGAAACATCATTGTTCAAGATAACGTCTTTGGATGAAAACCCGATATTTATTCCCCATATGTTGTTATATATAATATTTTCAGTAATTTCATTTGATTGTGATTGTTCGACGTTTATGGCCACCTCATTATTATAGATATAATTATTAATTATCGTATTCATGTAGGAGTTGGATAGATAAATTCCTGTAAAGTCAATTACCCTGAACTCTTCTGAGGAATTGGGATTCGATGATGAATTGCCACCGATTTTGTCCTTGTAATCGGTGGATATATTGTTATTTGCAATATGGTTATCCGAGGAGAAACCCAATGCTATACCCACTGTATTATATATGAGGTCTTGTTCTTCGATAATGACATTAGTGGAATTGGCAAGTATTACCTGTCCCGCTCCAGGGGGAATAGTACCGCCTATCTGATCCTTCCAATAATAAATTGGTTTACCGTTAAGGTTATTTGCAGAATCGATATTGTGGGTGTTCCAATTCTCCTTAAGGTATCCATGAATTCCGATACCCCTATCATCGAAATTATTGGAAATAATTTCGTTTGCACTTGAGTTATCAATATAAATACCGAAATCGTGGTTCTCGAAAAAATTATTGTATGAAATATCGTTGTAGGATGAGGAGTCAAGACATATACCTATATAACTGTAGCTAATTTCACAATATTCGATGAACGCCCTTCCCGTATCACTGAGGTATATCTTATCCCAATCTCCGGGTTCAGGTGATGGGGAGTTCGATGATATGACTATTACGTCTCCAGGTGTGCCAATCGCTATAAGCATCCCATGTACATTTATACTGTAATATCCATCGAATTTAACCTCAACTCCCGGTTCTATTGTGAGGGTATGTCCTGCAGGTATATATACATCCTCAACTACAATGTATGGACTACCCTTTATAACCCAAGGACCTCCCGAACCATCATAAATTGTTCCACTGACAGAAGTACTTTGGACTTCAACGCTTAAAAAATTAAGGACTCCAATAAGTCCTCCATTCACAAGCAAGCACACAATTCCAAGCGATATAAGCCCACTTTTCATGCTAAACCTCCTTTGTATTTAATTAATATCCTTTCGTGACCTTTCCATTGAATTATCAGTATATAATAATTTTGGAAAGGTTTTTGCCTTACTGATTAACGGTAAAAAAAAAAGATTCCGGGTTGATCTACTCGTTCAGACTACCAGTCCGATACCCCTCCAAATCCAAAGTTATATACCTGAAACCCAGTTCCTTGATCTTTGGAACCAACTTCCTTAATTCCTCCAAATCGAGTTCTTCACCCTTCCCTATCTCGATTCTCGCTATCTCCCCGTGAAACCTAACCCTCACATCCCTGTATCCCGCTTTCTTTAAAACACTCTCCGCTTCCTCCACCTTTTTCAGATTTTCCTCGTCTATAGGGACATTCCTTGGAAATCTTGAGGAAAGACAGGCCATCTGAGGCTTGTTCCACGTAGTTAGAGCCAATGCCCTTGACACAGCCCTGATATCCTCTTTAGCCATTTCAGCTTCTATTAATGGACTTTTCACATTGTTCTTTTTTGCTGCTTCCCTACCAGGCCTATAATCATCCAGATCATCATAATTGGAGCCATCGATTACACAATTCAGATTCTCCTCTCCTTTAATCCCGTTTAAAACCTCAAATAACCCGTCCTTGCAATAGAAACATCGTCTTTCATCATTCATTTTAAAATTATCGTCTTCAAGCTCATTATGGGAGATAATCCTATGATTCAAATTATACTTCTTGGCAAATTCCTGAGCTTCCAATAGCTCGGCCCTGGGGAGCGTTGGCGAATCTGCAGTAACAGCCAGCGATTCATTTAAAAGATGATGTGAAAGATATGCCAAAAGTGAGCTGTCCACCCCTCCTGAAAAGGCAATTATACCGCTTTGATAATCCTCGATTATATTGCACAATGTTCGGAATTTTTCTGCAAGTTGGGGATTGTGACTGGTCAATATCTTCTGGACCTCTAACAATTGATTATCAACATTATGTGTATTCTTCATCCAAAAAGCCAATAGAGTTGTATAATATAAAATTTTATTCCATTATCGCAGGCGGGATTGCAACAATAGACTATAAATGCAATGATTTGCATTACCCTCTTAAAAGTGATAGCATGTTCTCTATCGAGGATGGTAAATTCGCTGTAAAAACAGCCAGAGAGTATGTCAAAGCCGCTATTTCCAATCAGGATTTTACTCCAAAAGAGGTTCCCGAAATATTCAACAACAAATCAGGGGTTTTTGTAACGTTAAACACATTTCCAAAACATGATCTCAGAGGATGCATAGGCTACATTGAACCCATCTTTCCATTGATAGAAGCCCTGGGAAAAGCCAGCAAGAGCGCTGCGCTTGATGATCCAAGATTTCCTCCTGTTAGGGAAACAGAGCTTGAATCCCTTGTAATCGAGGTGAGCCTGCTGACACCGCCAGAGTTGATTCATGTGAAAAAGCCTAAACATTATGCCAAGGAAATAAAGATAGGCAGGGATGGATTGATCGTGGAAAGGGGGTATAGAAAGGGACTGCTCCTTCCCCAGGTCCCAATTGAATGGAAGTGGAAGGTGGATGAGTTCCTATCACATACGTGTATGAAGGCAGGTCTTTTACCGGACAGCTGGCTTGAGCAAGGTACAATGATATATAAGTTCTCAGCCGAGATATTCAGTGAACTGGAACCCGAAGGAGATATTGTTGAAAAACGGCTTAAGGAATGAATATGGAAGTGGTAATAGAAGGTAATGCCTACATCAATGGAGATATTGTAAAGTGCTGTGTTGGTGTTGAGCAGGGAAAGATTGCATCTGTAAAGAAGATTTTAAAAGGGGACAAATACTACGATTTTGGAGATAAACTTATTTTACCCGCAGCAATAGATGCCCATGTGCATTTTCGTGATCCGGGTTTGACCCACAAGGAGGATTTTGAAAGCGGGACAGCGTCCGCAGCATTTGGAGGTATATCCTGCGTTCTTGATATGCCCAATACGAAACCCATTGTTACCAACATTACCGCACTAGAAGAAAAAGCTAGGATAGCAAATATCAAGGCCCATGTTGATTTTGGTTTATATGCAGGTGTGAGTTTAAATTCAACAATTGAAGAGCTTGCAAATAAAGCGATTGCATACAAGATTTACATGGCATCCACAACAGGTGAGATGCAAATAGATGATTACAGTAAATTGGAGGGAATATTTGAACAGATTAACAGGACCGATAAACCGGTATGTATCCACTGCGAGGATGAGGCTTTGAT
>CBDVCK010000138.1:0-9014 GCA_965372465.1 uncultured Thermoplasmata archaeon
AAATAAAAAAAAACTTATATAAAAAAAATAATAACACAATAATAAAATACAAAATCATGGTTTGTTTCATGTGCCGACTTGAAAAAATAGCTATTAACAAAGGATATATTAAAAAACCTTAATAATTGGTAAATATAAACAAAAATTGAAAATAATGTATAATGAATAGGCAAAGTTTATATATTTATATAACCATAAATAGTGTGCTTAATCTTAGTAATTATGGGTCTATAAAGCAAAATTCACCCAAATTGGAGGGTCCGAGATGAAATACAAAAGTAAGTGGGCTATTATAATAGCCTCCGCTTTAATCGTGTCTTTAGTTATGGTGAGTTCTCCTGTAGCAGCCTGCTTTAATCAGACCACGAGTTGTGAAGGCGAGTCTGTTTACCAGGGCGATGGTGGGTCCACAGATTACTGGAGGGCTGATCTTTATCCTCCAGAGCATTATCTCAATAGTGGTGAATTTACAGAGTGGATCATTAATGTTGACATCGCTGGTGTATGTAGCGCCTATGAGCATGCCACAATTACAGACAACACCCCACCCTCTGGCTGGTCAACATCCATCATAATGGGTGAGATTTATTCTGGTTCTTTCACCTATATAGTAGGTGGTGGACCCGTAAGCCTTGGCGATGATATAGAAGGTAAAGAAATTTATCTCGGTAGGTCTTGTGATTTTGATATTAAATATAGGATTACAGCCCCTCCATCAGCGCCAGGCGGTGAGCAATGCAATATGATCTGCACAGTGAATGTCGTGGGATATTCACCCGAGAATCAACACGACTATGTTTACGTGTATTGTTCTGCCATTCTCAATGCAGTAAATCCACCCCTGGTAGGTGTTTCCTATCCAAATGGTGGCGAGACATTAAGTGGAACCGTTACCGTAGAATGGGCAGCAAAAGATCCGGACGGAAATCCCATGACCTATGATGTGTTGCTTAGCGACGATGGAGGAATCTCATATCCATATACACTCGCAACCGGTCTTCCCGATGCAGTGAAAACCTTAAGCTGGGATACAACATTGCACCTTGATGGTGTAGAATACAGAATTAAAGTAATAGCCTTTGATGGCGTCGATTATGGAATTGATGTCTCAGATAATGATTTTGCTCTGGATAATTATCCACCGAATCCTCCTCCTGAGATAATAATACAACTTGACCTGACAACAGATGGAGAGCCTTTAACAAAGGCACCGGAGGACAATACTGGTTCCAGTTTAGGAAGAATTAAAAAGGATGACGGTGAGGCCTATGCGGTACAAAAAGGTGAAACATTATCAATGGAGACCTTTAATACGGGAATTCAGACCGAACCAATTTTGAGTGCCCAGCTTGTTTTAGAATACTGGGTGGAAAATATAGGTTATTCAGGAACAGAAAGTGTGATGTGGAAGCTGGAAACAGATCCCACATTCAACAGCACGGGGATAACACCTATAAACACAGAGCAAGAACCTGTTGTAGCAACCTTTGATCTGTATGCCAATGGCGTTGATACCCTCGATAAGATAGCTAACCTTGATATTCAATTCCTCAACGGCGATGGTGGGACAGGCCAGATTGTGAACTTCGATTACATATGGGTTAAGATAAGGGGTTGCCCCGGTAGTTTAGGTCTTATTTGGGAACCATCTCCATCCCCAGACATAGACCATTATCACATTCATAGAAGTCCCGATAATTCGATCTTTACACAGGTGGATGAAACTTCGTACACCAGCTGGTATGATGCCGGAAAAGGCACTGATATGAACAATTACTTCTATCAAATACATGGTGTGGACTCATCAAATAATGAAGGGTTAGCCTCGTATACTGTGGCCAAATATATCACATCAATTTCTAGCGGCTGGAACGTGGCATCCATCCCCTTAATCCAGACGGCGGGTAATTCCTTAAACTTAGTTCTTCAGAGCGTAGACAGCGATTTCACCTCGATTCAGACATATCATGCAGGAAATTCAAAACCGTGGCTGCACTGGCGTGATTCCAAGCCCTCTGAGCTCAACAGCCTTGTGGATATGAATCATGAGGATGGTTATTACCTAAAAATGAAGACCTCCGAGGATGTTATCAACCTTGGTAGGGTTCCTGTTGCAGAAATCTTATCCCTTAAGGCAGGTTGGAATCTTGTTGGATACCCAAGTCTGGTTTCAAATACAAGAACTACTGCCTTGGCATCGATTTCCGCACATTGCGATGCAGTGTACCGGCTCGACCCCGCAACCGGAAGGGACATTCCAGTTAATGGCGGCGATTCCATGAACCCAGGTGAGGGTTATTGGATTCATGTGACCCAGAACTGCGATCTAACACTGTAATCCGAATCAACTATTCGATTGATGGCTTTTTAAATGGATCTACATAATGTGCAACATGTCAACCTGTTCTGCTAATTTACCTTCTTTTGGGTTTGCTCAATTGACAAGGCTCATCTATCTGGATAAATGTTTGAGTACGATAATCCTCTTACATAAATCATCCGAACTAGTAAGAGCCATGGGTGGATGATTTATATGTAAAGCAATTACCGTTTCAGGTCAGAAAAAAAAGAGACTGCCCCCAAACGATATTATCTGGGATAAATTTATAATACAATATGGATATCCTTGAGTAATATACCTATTACCTCGAGGTAAAAACCATGAGAAAATTGTTTGTATTCTCTATCACACTCTTAATTTTATTTATTTCGTTCATTGGTGTCAATTGGAATGGAACAACTGCAGATATTTTCAGGGGAAACTTGCAGCGTACTGGGGTCTATGATTCAGAAGTTCCAGAGAACAATACCCTGCTTTGGAGTTTTCATACAGGTTCTCCAATACAATCCTCTCCTGTTGTAGAGAATAATAGAGTTTTTTTTGGGTCAGATAACGGCAAAGTATACAGCCTGGATGCCCTATCAGGAAGAGAGATATGGAATTTTGCAACAGGAAATGCCGTGAAATCCACCCCGACTGTTGTGGGTGATGTAGTATATTTCGGCTCTACTGATAGGAACCTATATGCATTGGATGCAGAGAGCGGTAACAAACTTTGGAACTATACCCTTGCAAGTTTCTCTGCCCAGATTTGGTCCTCTCCCGTGGTTGCATACGATAAGATATTCTTCGGCGCTTCTGATGGTAACCTATATGCTCTCAATGCAACAACTCATGAACTGGAATGGTCATATCCAACTGGAATGGAGATACAATCAAGCCCAGCTGTAAATTGGCCCTTTGTATATATCGGCTCCTTGAATGGAAAGGTTTACTCTATCTGGATAGATAACGGAACAGAAAACTGGAACTTCTCCTCTGACTTAAGTAAATCTTCACATGGGATCTACGCCTCACCAATGATATCCAACGGAAGACTGTATATAGGTAGTGAAGATTATAATTTATATTGTATAGATGCACAAACTGGAGTATTAATTTGGAATTTTACAGCACCATATAAGATCTATTCTTCAGCCTCAATCAGCAATGGTCAGGTTTTTATTCACCCCACAGGCGAATCATGGGATGCACATTTATATGCACTACCTGAAGATGACCCCAATGGGGATGGGATAATAAACGATTCTGAGATTATTTGGTCCTTTGAGACGGAAGATAAGGATGGCGGGTCTTCTCCAACAGTGGTAGATGGAAAAGTACTTGTAGGTTCCTCAGAAAGCAGGTTATATTGTGTAAACGAGTCCGATGGTGAAGAGCAATGGAATCTGACAACCGGCGGAATAATCGTAGCCTCTCCAACCGTTGCGAATGGAATTGTTTATATAACATGTGAGGATCGAACGTTATATGCAATAGGCGGTGATATGCCTGCTGTCCTGGACATCCAGATCATACCCGAATTTCCCTCTATAAAATCGAACCGTATTATGGGAATCACTTTCCAGATAACGTACAGGGGTGCACCAGTGGAGGGTGCTTTCCTCAACTTTGAAGTGGATCTGGGTAATCTCTCGCAAAGCGGGGCCAGCACATTCAGCGATGGTACCCAGAGAATCAAATTCACTGCCCCCGAGGTTTATGAGAACACCACAGTTACGGTAAGTGCCACAGCCACGAAATTCGGATACACTGATGGTGAATCTCAAATTCAGTTTATTGTGGAGTCAACAACATCCTACGGTGATGTGAAGACGGGAAGTACGTTCTCGCTCTCAAAATACTGGTTGTACCTTGTAATCATCATTGCTCTGATTGTCTTAAATATCCTAATTCTAATATTGGGTGCGAAAAAAAGAAATTATGATAGAAATAAACAAAAGTCGGATGAAGGAGACATGGATTAGAATGGATTCAATTAAAAAAGTGGTATCAGTGCTCCTTGTAATCCTAGTGAGTACGATAACCTTACCTCCTGATAGCCAAGGTGAATCTTTGGACGTCACAACATTGAATCTATTATGGGAGAATTCAGAGGGACATAATGCAACTTTATGGTCCGTTCGATGGTCACCTGATGACAGCATGATTTCTGCAACATATTTTGATAACACAACTACAATATTCAATGCCGAGAATGGTACGATAATCGTAAAAATGGGAAGCCATCCCCTTGACCGTGGTACCCGATGTGACGGATTACAGGACTGCAAGGATACCTCCCATTGGCCCACAAGAACCAGTGCCTGGTCCCCGGATGGTCAATATCTTGCCACAGGTGGGGACAACCGACTTATTATTATCTACGATTCCACGGAATGGTCGGTTGTAAAGGTTCTGAAAGGGCATGATGGAAGCGTGCTCACTTTGGAATGGTCACCTGGTGGAACCATGATTGCTTCAGGTTCGGGCACTGATAAGGTGGCCATGCACAACTCCCAGGAGAACCTGGGTCGGATATGGGATTTTGCAACAGGTGACATAATCGCAGATTTGGAAGGTCATCAAGACGCGGTAATGAACATCAAATGGTCTCCGGACGGCTCGCAGATAGCAACTGCATCCGATGACAAAACGATAATGCTGTGGAATACAACCGACTGGACGAGGACAATGACCCTAACAGGCCATACCCTGGGAGTGTTGGATGTGGACTGGTCTCCAAACGGGACAATTCTTGTCTCAGGAAGCAGGGATTATAAGGTCAGGACTTGGGACGCTACAACAGGTGAGGCACTCGAAAAATGGACTGAGCCAAACTGCGTACGGTCCGTGCATTGGCATCCCAGTGGAGAGCTACTCGCAGATTCCGGCGTGGATGAGACCATGCTCAAAATCCGCAACGCCACAACAGGAACAGTAATCAAGACCTATACCGAATCCGCTGATTCAAAAAGTGTTGTTATGTCCTCGAGATGGTCACATGATGGAAACAAACTGGCTGCGGGAGCTGGAAAGGAGCATACACTGAGAGTGTATGCTTTTGGAGCCTCGGGAACCGATAAAGAGGAGGAGATCCCGTCATGGTTGCCAGGAACCTTTTTGTTCCTTCTGATTACCGCAATTGGAGTGGTTTTGATAATGCTTCCCATAACCAAGAAGTTAAGGGAGAGTGGGAGGTGAAATGAGGTTGACCCAATCATTTATCAAGGTATCAACAATCATTCTTTCTCTTTTGATTATTTCTGTTTCTCCCTTTATGTCCCTGGCCAAAGCAGAAATCGATAACGATTACCTGGGCAGCGGTCCCGGAAGATTCAATTCCATAAAAGCAATGGATATAGATTCCGATGGAAATGTTGAGATCGTTTTGGGAAATTACGAAGGTTACCTCAATATCATCGAAAGCAGGGACGGAAGTTATTTTGAGGAATGGCGCTCCAAAAACCTGGGTCACAGGTTATGGGGCCTTGAGATTGCGGACTGCGATTCCGATGGAACAATGGAAATAATCACAGGCAATGGCGAGGGTATAGTGTACATCTTCGATGCGATTTCTCATGAGCAGGAGTGGAAAAGCGAGGGGGGAAATTTACAAATCGATGATTCTGTTATGGGAAAAATAGAGGATCTGGGGGATACTCTTGGTCGAGATGCGCATGGGATCGCTGTTGGAAATGTGGATGACGATGAAAATCTGGAAATCGTCATTGGCACCGGCTATAAAACCGATACTCCCTGGGGGAGAATCTATATTGTGGATGGAAAGACCCATAAAATAGAAGGGATTATCGGGCCGATATCCTCAAGACACCGCGGGGTGGCAATCGATGACGTGGATATGGACGGGGAAAACGAGATAATCTTCGGAAGCGGGGTTTCTTTGGGAGAGACCGCAGGAGAAGGGTACATCTACATTTACGGTTATGAGGATGGGGATTATATCAGGGAATGGAAGAGCGATGATTTGGATGGTGACGTCGTTGCTTTGAAAACCTTTGATATAGACGGCGACGGAACACTTGAAATCATCGCTGGAAACGGATATAGATACAATCAGGGTTACTGCTTTATATTCCAATATGTAGGAAACGATGGCGAGGAAGGCATAGGCAATCCACCTGTCTACGAGCAGGTGTGGATGAGCGAGGATATCGGGCCAAAGGTCTATGGACTGGATGTGGGAGATATCGATTCCGACGGAATCACGGAGATCGTGGTGGGCAATCAACCCGGTTACATCTGGATCTTCGATTCATCCACCCACGAGGTCGAGTGGAAAAGCCCTCTCTTGGGCACGGATATCCTGGGAATAGTCATAGCAGATGTTGATCTGGATGGGGAAACCGAAATTATCGCTTCTCAGGGGGGTTACATCGGAAAAGCCGACTGGACATCTGCATACACCAATCCGCATATATACGTCATCAACGGAAAGACCCACGAAATCGAGTTTAAATTGGGGGAGCTAGATAATGTGGAAATCCTTCTTCAGGCAGTGGTTATAATCCTTGTTGTGGTAACCCTGATACATCTTAATTTTTCAATTAAATCAAAAAAGACCAAGAGAAAAACGAAAGTTGATGCCAGAAGAGGAATAAAATGAGGTATGAAAGATGCTTTTGGAACTTGCGGTTGCAGCGGTAATTGGCCTTTCCTTTGGCAATGCATGGGTATGCATTCTAATGTCCTTTGGCACAAGCTCCGAGGAAAAAAAAGTGGGGCTCTGGTTCATACTGGGCAGGTTCATTGGACTGATTCTTCTGGGCTCCGCAATTTCATTGCTGAGGTTTGCGGCCCAGGACATCATGCCATATATCCTACTGATCTTCGGAATTTCAACAATCCTCTTCGGTATGCTTATGATTTCAGGAAAATATATCAGATCATATTTTCTGAAAAAGAATTCCAAACCCGCATCAGCACGAAGTTTGAGTGACAGTGTAATACTGTCTTTGCTCCCGATATTTTTGGTGCTCCCGAAAGAGGATGGATGTCGCGGAAAAACACATTTACAGAAACATGGCATTCACTCCAACTTTCACATCCATAAGAAAAGAGGAGAATGCAAAAGGCACGGCAATAAAAAGGGAAAATATGGTTTTACCCTTGGTATGCTTCGGGGTGCGACTCCATGTGCAAAGGTCATTGTGTTAACCCCATTATTGGTTGCTTTTGGATTTCCCGAATCCTTGCCACTTATTCTGGTCTATGCTTCCGTATCCACGGTATACCCCATAATGGGATACCTGTCCGCTGATATTCTTTCAAAATTCGAAAGCCATCGACTTGCATTAAGAATCCTGGGTGCGCTAATGCTTATTGGAATCGGATTATACACAATACTCAAGGTCGTAATGTGGAATACTAACCATCTTGGAACGTAAACAGGGGAATCGTTAGGAAAGGAACATTCATGAGAAAACCGAAAATAAACGAATGGCGGCTTGCTTCCAATATCGGATGGCTCGTGGTGATAAACAGCGCTCTCTTCGGTGTGCCGTACTTCAGCACCGTTCCCTGGACGAAAAACGTCTTCTGGCCCAATCTGTCCACAAGGTTCATTGTCAACAATCCCACAACCTCATTTTTATTCCAGATCCAGTCCAGACTGGCTTCCGGAAGTGAAACCCTGTATGTCGATTTGGTGGTTCCCCTTCTGATCTTTATTTTGCTGGTTACGATCCTTGGTAGGGTCTGGTGCGGTTGGCTGTGCCCCATCGGATTCATTCAGAACATACTGTTACGCATTAGAAAGAAACTGGGCATAGCCTACATGGAACTATCACCGAAGATGACCATGATACTCAATCGATTTGGTTATGTCTGCATATTTTTGATTTCCTTTATTTCCCTGGCAGTGGGTTTGACCTTCCTTGGAATGAACCATTTCTGGAGCAAGGCCCAGCTCCCTTTCGAGAGCGTGGCACCGCCCCGTCCAATTTGGATCTTCATACAACAGGTAGTCGGTCTGGAATCCTGGAATGCAACAATTCCGGTTATTTCAATATTTACTGCTGTAGTAATTTTAGCTCTATCATTCAAAATCAGGAATTTCTGGTGCAGAATCTGTCCTGCCGGTGCTCTCATGTCCCTTTTAAATCGCAGGGCACTTGTTTCCATTCAAAAGGACGGCGCAAAATGTACAAAGTGCAGGATTTGCTTACGCTCATGTCCCTTAGACATCGAGGAGATCTATGAGGAAAAGGACAAGGACAATGTGACAAACGGAGCATGCATACACTGTTACAGATGTGTGGAACTGTGTCCGGAGGATGGGTGTTTAAGTGTAACATTCATGAATAAGACCATAGTTTCTTCAAAATATCCAAAAACAGGTGGGATCTAATGTTCGGTGGAAAAAAGAAAGAGAAGACAGATGGAATATCCAGTCTACAGGCCTCCCAGAAAAGGTATATCAGTGACAAGATAATAAAGAACCTGGGTATCAAGACCGAACAAACCATTTCAGCCATGAAATCCTTTTTGAATGATGAAATAAAAAAGCTGCAGACCATACCCAATAGGCCCGCCTCCATGGCCTATTTTGACGATATCGCCAGGTTCTACGGAACCCGGGCGGAAGAGGTGAAACAATTCAAAAGTGGGGGCGGGAAGGTTGTGGGCTCCCTGTGTATGTTCGCACCTAACGAGATAATTTCCGCATCCGGTG
>CBDVCK010000139.1:0-9013 GCA_965372465.1 uncultured Thermoplasmata archaeon
ATACGTTGTGTCACATACGACAAAACATAAATGGCAGTGCAAGGGTACTCCGTATTGGGTAAATGTTACCGAATTTACGAATACCCATCATTATCAAACCCAACATACCTCACACTTGCATCCCATAAACTTTTGGCCATTTCCATATCATAGGATTCTTTAGAGGATTCCTTCTTCTCTTTCTTGTAGAAATATTCGCCAGTAACCCCTTCGACCTCAGGGGAGCTTGCCAAGTAAATGGATGTTTGAGCACCAATTTTTGGGTCCTTTCCCATCATCTTGAATACGGCTTGGGAGATCCTTCCTGCGTCCCTTCCCAATTTGGTCCTGTTTATTCCGGGATGCACGCAATTTACTGTAACTTGCGTTCCTTTTAATTTTTTGGCAAGCAGTCTTGTAAAAAGTATTACTCCCAATTTCGACTGCCGATATGCCTTGAAACCCGAGAACTTTTGTTTGAATTCTATATCCTTAAAATTAATGATTCCGCTGTGCAATCCAGAGGTCAGATTGATTATACGGGATGGACTGCTTTTTTTAAGAAGGTTAAGTAAAAGGTGGGTCATGAGAAAAGGAGCCAGAAAGTTTGTGGCAAATATGTTTTCAATGCCGTCCTTGGACAAACGTCTTGTATAATCCCAGGTTGCTGCATTATTTATCAGAACATCCAGTCTTTCGAATTTGGATTTGTATTCATCACAGCATGCACGAATGGAATCAAAGGAGGCCAGATCGCAGAATAGAACATGGATGTCCTTGTTACCTGAGGTTCTCTGCAGCTCCTCCAAAGTTTCCTTTCCTTTCTCATCATCCCTGGTAGTGAATACAATGGTTGCACCCAATCTGGCCAGTTCTCTTGCAGTTTCCTTTCCGAGCCCCGAAGTTGCACCTGTGATCAAAACGACCTTGCCTTTCAAATCTATCCCCAACTTTATTTCCTAATACACGTTGGATATATAAAATAATTCTTTTTAAAGCAAGCTAGGCATCTGTTTGCGTTTAGGAAACCAGGGGGGAGAAGATAAAAAAATTTAAAGAGAGCATGTTTTAATTAATTATCCTCAAAGGATAAAGTGAATTTCTTTATATTATTTCCTAAAGCTAATACCTCTCTCTCCGTGGTGGTTTATGTTTCTGAAAACATTCCCTACAGTAAACTGGCCTATCTCCAGATGGTTTAAATGGTACTTCACATTCTTGTTTACAATCCGCACAAGTTGCCTTATGCATTTCTCTATCTTGGTACATTATTTTTATCTCCTAATCTGCTCCTGATGAAAGGATATTTCCTTTATTCAGGCAGGATGGCGATGTTGTGGGTCTATTAATAGTTATGCTTAATCATCAAATACCTTCTCGTAAAATGAGAACTTATTTAAATGTGGTACTGTATAACTTGATAATGAAGATAGATGATCGGAGTTTATGGGGTGAAAGATATTTTATACAAGGATGAGAAAACCGCAATCAAGCGAAAAACAGTATCCGCAGTCATCGTGATGATGCTTTTTACCAACGTTTTGGTAATTTTCATAATAACAGCCCCATCAAACGTTTCAGCTCAGAGCATTGATCAAAGGGTTGAGCCAGCCATAGTTTTGGGTAGTGATTTGGAGGATTTTATTGGCACATCCGTGGATGAGATATGGGTATATGCGTTTGTGGGGGGATCCTGGGAACAGATACCCTTTCAAGTGGATGAAAGAAACGATTCCAACGGTTCATATTTTGTTGATGCAGTTGACGGTATCTTGGATAGTAACGATGAACTCGTGTTCATGCCCCTTGATGCAGGTGAATCTGTACCTGCAACATCCTGGGTTCTAAATGCAGGGGGGCAGAGGTACGAGGTGACAGTTACAGATCCAATAGATGTATCAATGAAATATGCGTACATTTACAGCTCATCAAACCTCACACAGACCTTTACAGCTGATTATGTTAATTATAATCCGACTTCTCATGTAATAACAGGTACTGATTATACCATTGGCTTTGATGACACCATGATGGGTATAATGGATGAAATAAGAATAAATACATCGCTGGGTGGAGATAATACAGACATACTTGACCGAATGAAGTACAGACTTCAGGTCACCATTATTATTCCATTCCTATTCGATGAAGAAGATTTTGACTATACTATGGTTGGGTACAAGGACGGACCTGTGAGATTGATTCAGCAGATAGGCGAAGGCGATCTTGTAAATATTAACTACGCCTACAAATCCTATGCAATGGCCACACAGGAGATTAACATAGGCACTTCCCCTGATTGGGTGAGGGTTTCTTTGGATTTTCTTAACACTGCAACTCCTATGACCTATTACGATTCCAGTGGTAATGACCTTACTATTGACGGTGTTTCCGATACCCCGACAAGTACTGCTGCTCCAACCTGGGCCGAGATAACAGGATCCCACGGAACTGTAGTCATTCCACGGGACCTAACTCAGGTGGGAGGCACTCCCTCCCTTTATTATGCCGATGATTCAACAAGTAACGACGCTCCCGAATCAGAACCTGGAGAGTATGGAGACAGCGGGCTTTACATCACAAATCCTCCCACGGGAAACCCCACAACCTTTCTCTCATTCTATTTTTTACCGCCGAATCAGGGCAATGTGGGTTCAACATATGACGCTTTTGTCAACAATCCTCTTGCAATTAACACGCAAGCTCAATATCTGGACTCATCGCCCTTACCGGAGATAACGGATGTGTCAGCGCTTCCAGACCCTCAAGCGGTAGAAGGTTATGTGAACATCTCAGCAAATATTTCGGATAACTATGAACTAGGTGGGGCCTGGGTTGATATCACGGATCCAAACGATGACCCTTTAGGAAATTTCTCTATGAGCTATGATTCCATCACTGGTAAATATTATGATAATCGAACCTATGATATTGTTGGAACTTATCAATTCACAATCTGGACCAATGACACAAGTGACAACTGGAACTCATCCTTTGGACAGTTCGAGATGCAGGATACAACATTATCGACCATCACAGATATACAGGCGCTTCCAGACCCACAAGAGGTAGAAGGTTATGTGAACATCTCAGCAAATATTGTTGACAATTATGAAGTCTATAGTGCATGGGTTAATATTTCAGATCCAAGCGATAACCTTTTGGGGAATTTCTCTATGAGCTATGATTCGAGTACAGACAGATATTACATGGATTCAGTCTACGATATTGTGGGAACCTATGTGTTCACGATCTTTGCCAATGACACGAGCAATAACTGGAACTCATCCTTTGGACAGTTCGAGATGCAGGATACCACCTTATCTGCCATCACGGAGGCTACAGCACTTCCAGACCCTCAGGAGGTAGAAGGTTTTGTGAACATCTCGGCAATTATAGAAGACAACTATGAACTAGGTGGGGCCTGGGTTGAAATTTCAGATCCAAACCACAATCCTGTGGGGAATTTCTCTATGAGCAACGATACCAATAGATATCACTATGAGCAAGCCTACGATATTGTTGGGGTATATCAATTCACAATCTTTGCATATGATACGAGCAACAACTGGAACTCATCCTCTGGGCAGTTCGAGATACACGATACAACTTTGCCTGAAATCTCCGATGTAACCACGCTTCCAGAGCCTCAGGAAGTAGAAGGTTTGGTGGATATCTCGGCAATTATAGAAGACAACTATGAACTCAATGAGGTATGGATTAATATCACGGATCCAAACAGCGATTCCCTAGGAAATTTTTCCATGAGTTATGACACAAATAGATATCACAATGAGCAGGCCTTTGATATCGTTGGTGTGTATCAATTCACAATCTGGGCCAGCGACACGAGCAACAACTGGAATTCCTCTTTCGGACAGTTCGAGATGCAGGATACGACCTTACCCGAAATCTCCGGTACACGAGCACTTCCGGCCCCTCAAGAGGTTGATGATTTTGTGAACATCTCAGTAATTGTTACAGATATTGTTGATGTAGCCGGCGCATGGATTGAGATTACAGATCCTAATGACGACCTTGTGGGCAATTTCTCTATGAATTACGATTCCATGACAAACAGATATTACGATAATCGCGTCTATGATATTGTTGGGGTGTATCAATTTATTATCTGGGCCAGCGACACTTCGGATAATTGGGAATCGGAATCCCGTCAATTTACGATTCAAGATACGCAACCACCCGTGGCACATGCAGGATTGGATCAGGCAGTAATTGAAGGTACCACAGTAACATTTGACGGCAGTGCCTCCACAGATAATGTTGGTATAGTGGATTATACATGGACATTTACTGATGGGACAATCTTGTACGGAAGCAGTCCAATTTATACATTCAATGATGTTGATAACTTTGAGATCTCATTGGGTGTTTCAGATGCAGCAGGCAACAGTGGTACAGATACAATGTGGGTGAATGTAACAATGATTCCCGATACCACGCTGCCTGAAATAACTCATACTCCAATAATCAGTGGGACCGTAGGTGAGCCATTGTTAATTACTGCAGAAATCACTGACGATATCGAAGTTACAGATGCAAGTCTGTTTTATAGGCAAAGCGGTGAAACCGAATACACTGAAGTTGCCATGACAAATACGTTTGATGATGAATGGGCAGCAGAGATCCCCTCCTATGAGATAACGAATGAAGGAATAGAATATTACATCTTTGCTACAGATGGATTTAATAATGCAACAGAGCCAAAAAGAGATCCATACGTTGTCAATGTGGAAAGCGAAGAAAAAGGTAGTGCTGATAACTCTTGGCTTCTCCTGATGATCATCCTCATAGCCGTGATAATTGTAATGACAATTCTAATCTTCCTTATTAAAACCAGGAAGGCAAAAGGAGGAAGAGGGTGAAGTGGCCAGGGAGTGCCCCTCATGTTTCTCACCAAATCTTTTTAAGAACAATACTTAAACTCATAAGTTATTCATGTCTAAAAAACAGTGATCGTGTATGAATGGAACAACACGCAAAATTGAGTTGAGAAAGCTACTTCAGCGCCAGGCAAAAATGATTAAACCCGCAAGAGACTGGTTGATAGCCACAAAAATCAACTCATCTTTTTCAAGCGTATTAGAGGTGGGTTGTGGCTGTGGGGATGTATTACATGAATTTGGTCGGGACAAATTTAGTGTGGGATTGGATATAAACAGGGAATTTTTAAGGAATGTAAAAGTAAATGGTGTTTTGGGCGATGGGCATTTTTTACCGTTTCAGAACAATTCCTTTGATGTGGTATACTGTCATTTTGCACTCCTGTGGTTTAATGAGCCGATTGTAGTAATTCAGGAGATGGCCAGGGTCGCCAAGAACTGGATATGCTGCATGGCAGAATATGATTACGGTGCCAGATTGGATTTCCCTGATGAATTTAAATATATTCGGGACAAACTTGTGAAGGGTATCGTATCGGACGGCGGAGACCCCTATGTGGGCAGAAAGCTCCATGAATATTTTAAAGAGGCGGGATTGAAAGCAGAAGTGGGAGCCTACTGTCATGTGATGGATCATGAACAACTGCTAGAGGGATTCGAAAGTGAATGGAGCTTTATTCGAGAATTTACAGACATGAATACAGCTGAACTGAACGAGCTTAAAAGAAGGGAATTTGATTCTATTAAAGCAGGGACTCGTTTTTTGTTCACACCGGTATTTTATGCGATCGGAAGAAAATCATGTTAATTATGTGCTGGAGAAGCCCTCTGTGCAGAGATAATCACCAACCTCAATGCTCAAAGGACAGCCGCCACCGCATAATCCGAGCAGCTCACAATCTACACATTTAGACGGTAGATGCTCCCGTTTTCTGATCTCAGTACAGAGATGATTTTGCCAGATTTTTTCCCAAGGGTCTTTTAGAATGTTACCTATTGGCTTATAATATGATTGACAGGGCAGAACATCACCATTAGGCTCGCATGCCAGATTGATCGAGCAAGCGGTGCAATTCCTGATTCCAAGATCCAGGTTAATTGGATTGAGTTCGCAATATGGTGTCGGTGTGTACCAAACGAAATCTATACCATGGGAGTCGGAGAATTGTTTCACTTCTTTAAGAAGAGTTTTCAAATCCTCGAAAGCAACCCCCTCAGCACTTTTTCCCGAGCCTGCGCGAATCAGTGAGTTGCAGGAGATGTTCTTGACACCTAACTCGTGCAGGAATTTTATTGTATCCAAGATCTCATCATAGTTATCCTTCATGATCGTCGTGTTTGTGGATACGTACACATCCTCCTTTACTGCATTCTTCAGCCCGGCAATGGTCTCCTCCCATGCACCTTTGGCCTTGACTATTTCATCATGGGTTGCCGCCTTATGCGACTCGACCGTGATCTGAACATGGTCCAGGCCTAATTTAATAAGTTCTTTTAAGTAACCTGATTCAGAGAGCTTTCTGCCGTTTGTAATCAAACCAGTGATCTGACCGTTGGCTTCGGAATGTGCAATAAGATCCGGAAGATCGTCTCTTAATGCGGGCTCCCCGCCTGTAAAGACGATATGGGGTATGCCGTAATCCCACATTTTATCCAGCGCACTCTTCCATTCCTCGGTATTCAATTCCTTTAAAACCCTCGCCTCGTTGTAGCAGTGGATGCATTTATTCTGGCATGTGTAGGTCAGCGCGATATCCATTCGGTACGGGGCAGAAAGCGCTAGATCGCGGCTGTCATATGGCTTAAATTCAATATCCAGTTCAACTTCATGTTTTCCAGTCAACAGTCCCATAAGTTTGTCTCTAATCTTTTTGTAATCGCCCTTTACCTTATCTTTATTGACTTTTCTATAGCGTTTTTTAAACTCCCTGAAGACCTCATCTGAACTTTTGTTTTCTATAGAGAATTTTGCATACTCAACCGCTGTGCCGTTGAGGTAAATCATCTTTGAGGCATCGATTATCAACACACCATCCCCGCTCTCATCGACCCTGAGATGATACCTATGTCCCGTAAATTCACCAACCCCATCATATTTGGTGATCCCGGGGGCAATCAGGGGTTTAGGAGAAAACATCTTTTGAAAGATCCCTTGAGATTTCACTATCTTCCACCCCCTGCACAGGCACAAGCGCATGCACAGGCACAGGCACAGCCTCCTCCTGAAAATCCACCTCCCGAGCCGCCTGACGGCAGTGGATTTGTCGTGCCCACTATCTTCTGAGTGAACGATGTTAAATTGGAAACCACGGATTTACTGATATTGTTTGCGCTCTTCACAAATCCTTCTGACCATGTTACAAACGGGTTCGGCCCGGAAGATACAGCGCCACCTCCTGCCGAGGTTGATGTATACCAACTCCTGTCTTGCATCAATATGAATCTATGGTTGTAGGTGGGATCGAGTAATAACCACTCGGCATTGATTGAGGCATTTTCCGCTGCAAATTCTGGGGTACCGCTTTTTTCCACCTCCTCCCAGGCAAGTGCTACTATTTTTTTATAATAATTCTTGGTTGCTGCATAATCAAAGCCTTTTATCTTATCCTTAACCGATTCGATAAGTCCCTCGAGAAACTTAAGCAGCCCATCATTATCTATGGAGCCTTTGGAGCTCAACACCTTGTCCTCGAACTTCAATTCGTATTCCCGAGTCAAATTGCTCTTATCAAGAGGTTTGAACCTGAGAGGATCCTCTGAAACCAATCTTATTGCATTTTTCTTTATCATCCCGTAAAGAATCATTGTAGTGACCATATTAAGGGGTTTTTCCAACAAGATTGCGGCCTCCACTGCCGTGAGTCCTATTCTGGGACCTGCACCTTTGACCGACATCTCCGGTTCGAAATAATCAAGACGTCTTCTACGATCGGCATATACCACACCCCCAAACAATGCCACAAATAGAATTATTGGACAGCATATAAATGCTGCAGGTCCTGCCATTAACACGCCCTCATAAATACCCTGCCACACCCTGTATCTAAAGTGTTTGTCAACATATTTTTCCGGGAAAGAAACACCCACATCGCATTCTCCAGACTCGATTTGTTCAGGAGATTTTGAGCCGAAATCCCAGTGTGCGACAAGCCTGTTTTCCCTATGATCCCATCCAATATTTGTATAAAGCTGTCCCTTGAGATATTTGAGTTTTGATGATTCATTGAAGCCCTCTGGCAAATACACCCAAACCTGCAGGTCCTGTGTATTTCCTCTTTGAAATTCACTGCTGAACCATGTTGGCCGGAATCTAATACCAACATAACCATTGTTCTTGATATCGTCATAGACCATATGCGGATTATCTGCTCGAAATTGCACCTCTATTACAGACCCACGTCGACCCGGTCTGAACTCCACCGCAATACCCATGGGGATATACGGGGATTCGCGGATTGTATTAGTTCTTCGATTGCCATCAATGGTTACTATTGCCTCGGCTGAGTCTAATGAATAGAAAGAATTGGGCATTCCGATATCAACACCATCCAGAGTACCCCAATTATCAATGAACGTAAATTCATATCTTATATGAATGGAACCGTCTTTCTCAATGTATATGTAACAATATTCTTTGAGGGTCTCGAATTGGTAATCGCTTTGGGCTTTGATGTTATTACTTTCTGAGGGAATGACTGTTGGTTGTAATATGATCATCAAAAGAATAAAAGTGCTTGTTAGGGCTAATATTGATATTTTTTTGTATACTACCATTTCGGTTGTTCCTCCAATTCGTATACTAGATCGCAATAACTGCATTTTACAATTATCCCCCCTGAGATAATCCCAAGATCTTTATCTGATAGATTCGAGCCGCAGCCTTTACATTTAAGGGTCCTAATGATTTTTTCACCAGAAAGATCGACCTTCACAGTTTGACTGATGAGCTTTGGTTGGCGTGCCTTTGCGTAGTCAACTCTATAGATCATCAAAAAGAACACAAGGCCAATTATGATCATTACGATTCCGATTGAGATATTGCTAATTTCCCCTGAACTTCCATTCAAGAAAATAAAGCCAAGTAGAAGTAAAACTATACCGAGAAAAACCAGAAGAAATCGATAAGAAGA
>CBDVCK010000140.1:0-8989 GCA_965372465.1 uncultured Thermoplasmata archaeon
GAACATTTCGATTACTATCTCGCCTTCCTCAACCAACTGGGCAATGCGCCATCGCTCTGTTGCCAAGCGTGGGGAAAAGTACACCAAAGAGGGATCGATTTTCAGTTCGATACCGTACTCTTTGTGAATAGTCTCAGAAATTTGCTTTCCTGCAATTATCCTGAGGTTCCTTACCCTCTTCTCCCCCTCTACTCCGTAATCCAGGGCAATGGTCTCTATATTTTTGTTTGCCGCAAGTATTGCCTTTGCAATATCTTCCTTGTAATCGAGTAATTCATCAGGAAGTTTTATTATAGCTTGCTTTCCAATCACATCAAAGGATGTCGGAAGCAAGGTTTGGAGTTCCCTGGGAATTTCAACTATATCCTTGTAACTAGAAATACCCTTCTTTCTCATTTCGAAATTCCTCTCAGAAACCGTATACCCAAGAACATCTTCTTTTGTCTCTACATTGATTGGCATGTAGATATAATCCTTATCTTTATCAATAGAAAGATCTACCTGCAACATACCCTTTTCAATAAGCGCTAGTCTTACCTCCTCACCTTTGTGAAAAGGAACAGCAATACAGCGGGATTTCATGTTCCTGATATCATAATATAAGATTTAAAAGGTTTTGAGTAAAAATATAAAAAAGAAAGAAAGGAGATTATCTCCTTTTTCTTATTCGATGCCAGTAGAAAACTCCCGCCAAAATTGCGTTGATTGCCAACAGCAGTGCAGAAAGCATGGCATAAAGTGAGATGCCTGCTTCCACAGATGCCATCTCCATTACCGATTTCGAGTCTTTGGAATTCTGTATGGTTTCAGGTGAATCCAATAACTCGGGGCTAGATATATCTGTCTTTTGGGAGGATTCAACCTTCTCTGTCTCGGGGTCTTCCTCTGCTGCTTCGGTTTCCAGTTCTTCTTCAACAACCTTAATCTCGGTGTTCTGAATTTCAATTGTTTCCTGGATAGTGGCTGAGTGTTCAGCGTTTTGCTCAATCTCAGGGATTTGTTCCACTGCTTCTCGATATTCCTCGACAAGGGGTACCTCGTTTGTAGGCTGAGGTTCATCAAGACTAATCTCTGAAATATATTCTACGAAGTCCTTTGTGGTGACTGGCTGTTGCGAAACAACCTCAATCTCTTCAATGGGTGTTGGTTGTATAGTTTCTGATGGAGTGGATGATATCCCATCCTGACTTGTGCTCAATCCAGTGGAAAGAGAAGAAGACAAGGTACCATCAGAGATTGTGGGCACACTGTTTTCCGGAATGCTCCCTTCTGGGGTTTCTATAGGTGTTGTGGAATGCGGTTTCTTTGTGTCTATATCGGGTCCGAACACCAGGGTCTCTGCAGAATCATAGAGCTGCTCAATGAAATTGCCGTTTGCATCGGAATAGTCCAATGCAACCTCGTTAACAAGCAAAGTACCGTTGGGTTTCCAGTTCTTCAGGTACACATTCTCAAAGATGTAGCTTGCATTAAGGAATATGTAGTCCTTTTCGCCAGATTCCACCCAGCCGATGTCCCATGCGTAGGTGTTTCCCAAGACCGAGTCAAATTCAGGTGTGGAATTGATTAGATAGGTGTTGGCTGGCAGGGTGTCATAGACCCAGACATCAGAGGCATCTCCGGAACCAATGTTCTCGTATGTAATTGCATAACTCACTGTGTAATTCAATGTCAGAGGTTCGGTTGCCAGATATGGCCGGAAGTCGTCCACGATCCAAAGCCAGGTATCGTTGTGTCTTACATTGAATGTGTGATGAAGCCTGACTTCGGAGCCGTCTTGGAGTGTAAGTATGAGCCATGCGGGATCCGCTCCCCACCATTGGCCATTGTTAGGATCGTCAAAGGGTGTGTATTCGATAACTGCCATAAACGAGTCCGAAAGAAGGTCCACTGTGACATTATGGATGGTCACAGATTGGTCATCCGGATCACCTGGAACCCTGAGCACTTCTGCAAAGGCTACCTGCGTATTGTAATTATACAAGGTCAGTTCCACATTATGCCACTTCTCTCCTGCAACCCTTAATCTGAAGTCTGCAATCACATATGCACTGACATTGATATCTATTGCTTCCTTTGAAAGGGTCATGACCGGTGCTGTCACCACGACCTCCACAGAATCTGTTAGCTGTTCTATGAAGTTGTCATTTGCATCCGAGTAATCAAGGAACATCTCATTGATTAGAGGGGTTCTATCAGCTGTGCCAGGCACAACCTCCACAGTCACGAAAATACTTTGGGAATCACCAGAGGCCACATCATCTATATTCCAGGTCAGGATATTTCCAATTATGGAATCAGGAGGAGTGGTTGCGGAAACGAAGCTTACCTCAGGTGGCATCTCATCAACGAGGGTTACGCTGCTTGCGTCCCCTGTTCCGGTATTTTCGTAAAACAGTTCGTATGTGATTGGGTCTCCCGGATCAGCCTCTGTAACATCAGCAGTCTTGTAAACTGACATGATTGGAGCAGTTACTATTGCATCCGCGAAATCCGACAACTGCGTGTAGTAATTCCCGTTTGCATCGGCATAATCAAGGGTCCCAACATTGTGCAGTGGTGTCTCATCAGGTGTTCCAGGGATGACCTGAACTACAATTTCGATTGACCCGCCTGTTCCTGGCTCAACGAATCCAATGTTCCAGGAATAAATCAAACCACTTGAGGTGGTATGTGCAGGAGTTGAACCAAAGAGGGTGGTGTGGGCAGGTATCTCATCGTTTACTAACACACCGCTCGCCCAACCGGTTCCACTATTGTGGTAATCAATTGTGTATGTTATGTAATCCCCTGGATCAACCTCTGATGTATCTGCCGATTTGGACATTGTCATGATGGGAGCGGTAACTGTGACAAGAGCATCATCATTTAATTGTGGATAGTAATTCCCGTTTGCATCTGCCCAATCCAGATATCCTGTATTCCAAAGAGGTGTTGTATCATCGGTTCCCACATCCACTGTGACTTCTATCTCTATACTTCCACCTAGACCAGGTCCAAGGTCCCATATGTTCCATGTGTAATCATCCCCGCTTGAGCTGTTGGGTGCAGGTGTAGAGCCTACAAAGGTTGTTTCCGGTGGAATGCTATCCATTACCTTGACAAGAGAAGCCCAACCTGTTCCCAGGTTCTCATATTCCAGTGTGTAAATAATTGTGTCGCCGGGATCGGCTTCTGAAACCGATACACTCTTGCTGAAGGTAAGAATTGGTGCGGTTACAGTTACCAGGGCATCATCACTTAGCTGAGGGTAATAGTTGCCATTGGGATCTGCCCAGTCAAGATATCCGGTATTCCACAAAGGTGTTGTATCATCGGTTCCCACATCTACTGTGACTTCTATTTCTATTGTTCCACCAAGGCCTGGGCCAAGGTCCCATATGTTCCATGTGTAATCATCTCCTGAAGAGCTGTTAGGTGCTGGTATGGAGCCTACAAACGTTGTTTCCGGTGGGATGCTATCCATTACCTTGACAAGAGAAGCCCAACCTGTTCCCGAGTTCTCGTATTCAAGAGTGTAGATGATGGTATCGCCGGGGTTCGCTTCCGAAACTGAAGCGGTCTTGCTGAAGGATAGGATGGGAGCTTCAACAGTGACGAGAGCATCATCACTTAATTGTGGATAGTAATTCCCGTTTGCATCTGCCCAGTCAAGATATGCTGTGTTCCAAAGAGGTGTTGTATCACTGGTTCGGGCGTCCACAGTGACTTCGATTTCTATGGTTCCATCCAGACCGGGACCTAGATTTCCGATAACCCATGTGTAATCGTCCCCGCTTGAGCTGTCAGGTGCTGGTGTAGAGCCTACAAAGGTTGTTTCTGGTGGAATACTATCCATTACTTTAACAAGAGATGCCAAACCTGTTCCCGAGTTCTCGTATTCAAGAGTGTAGATGATGGTATCGCCTGGATCAGCCTCCGATACAGATGCTGTCTTGATGAAAGATAGGATTGGAGCTGTGACAATAACATCGGCATAGGAATCCTGCTGCAAGTAATAGTTTCCGTTTGCATCTGCATGATCCAATGTTACTTCATTATGAAGATTTGTAACATCTGCAGTTCCCACATCCACTGTGACTTCGATTTCTATAGTTCCTCCCAGACCGGGGCCAAGGTCACCTATATCCCAAGTATATTCGCGTCCCATATCACTATCGTGGGGTGGATCTGTACTTACAAAAGTCGTGAAAAATGGGATAGTATCTACAATCTTCACAAGGGTTGCAAGGCCTGTTCCCGAGTTCTCGTATACTATTGTGTATGTTATTGTATCGCCTGGATTTGCTTCCTCCTTGTCAGCGGACTTTACAATTGAAAGTACTGGAGCCGTTACAATTACATCTGCATAATCACTTAACTGGGTGTAATAATTCCCGTTTGCATCTGCATAATCCAGTGTTCCAACATTGTGCAGTAGTTTTTCATCTTCGGTTCCCACATCCACGGTGACTTCGATTTCTATGGTTCCGCCAAGACCTGGTCCAAGGTTGCCGATATCCCAAGTATAATCATCCCCGCTCGAGCTGTCCGGGGCAGGTGTCGCACTAACGAAGGTGGTATCGGCAGGTATCTTATCCACTATCTCCACTAGGGTTGCAAGACCTGTCCCAGAGTTCTCATATTCTATTGTGTAAATGATTGTGTCACCTGGATTTGCGAAGGTTTTATCTGCAGTTTTTAGAATGGACAATTCGGGTGCCGTTACAATCACATCTGCATAATCACTTAACTGGCTGTAGTAATTCCCGTTTGCATCTGCGTAATCTAGTGTTCCAACATTATGCAGTAGTTTTTCATCTTCGGTTCCAACATCTACAGTGACTTCGATTTCTATACTTCCACCTAGACCAGGTCCAAGGTCCCATATGTTCCATGTGAACTCATCTCCTGAAGAGCTGTTAGGAGCAGGTGTGGAGCTTACGAAAGTGGTGAATTCAGGTATCGTATCCACAATCTCCACAAGTGTAGCCCAACCTGTTCCATCATTATCATACTCTATTGTGTAGGTTATTGTATCACCGGGATTTGCCTCATCCTTGTCTGCGGTCTTAACGATTGAAAGCTCTGGAGCTGTGACAATCACATCTGCATAATCACTTAACTGAGTATAGTAATTCCCATTTGCATCTGCATAATCCAGTGTTCCAACATTGTGCAGTAGTTTTTCATCTTCTGTTCCAACATCTACTGTGACTTCAATTTCTATGGTTCCACCCAGACTGGGTCCAAGGTCTCCGATATCCCAAGTATATTCATCCCCGCTTGAGCTGTCTGGTACAGGATCAGAGCTTACGAAAGTGGTGAATTCAGGTATCGTATCCACAATCTCCACAAGTGTAGCCCAACCTGTTCCAGCATTATTATATTCTATTGTATATGTTATTGTGTCACCAGGATTTGCTTCGGTTTTATCCGCAGTTTTTAGAATGGTCATCAAGGGGGCTGTGACACTTACATCGGCAAATGCTGATTCCTGGCCCAGGTAATTTTGATTGTCATCTGAAGAATCCATTGTCACAATGTTATGAAGGGTCGTAGCGTCTACAGTTCCCACATCCACCTCAACAGTGACAGTAATGGTAACTGAAGACCCGCTTGTAATCAATGCATAGAACCAGATATAGGTATCTCCTATGTTATCGTCATAAGATGGTGATGTGCCAACAAGGGTCGTTTTGTCTGGGATGGTATCGTTGATCCATACATTTCTTGCATTACCTGAACCGGAATTTATGAATGTTATAGTGTAGATAATTTGATCCCCTGGGTCTGCATCATCGACATCAGCGGTCTTGGTAATTGACATAACAGGGGCCGTAACTGTAACGTATGCATGGTCTTCCTCTAGGGGATAGGGATTTCCATTTGCATCATCATAATTCAGAGTGCCGAGATTATCAAGCAATGTACCATCATCAACTCCTGCATCAACGGTTACTGTTATCGTTATGGTTCCGCCTGAGTACGGTGCAACTGAAATGATATTGTTCCAGATGTAGGTGCTTCCAATAAGCTGATCATGAATCGGATTGGAACCTACAAATGTGGTTCCCACTGGGATCGTATCTTTTACAACTACATCAGTTGCATATCCACTCCCGTCATTTGAATATTCCAAAGTATATACAATGGTGTCACCTGGGTCTGCGTCCTCAATATTTGCATCCTTAGTCAGAGTCATTTTCGGAGCAGTTACTGTAACATCTGCACTGGCACTCTCCTGGTCCAGCGGATTTCCATTGGCATCATCATAATCAAGTGTAACTTCATTTGTGAGGGTGGCTCCATCTTCCAGGTAAGTGTCCACAGTAACTGTCAAAAGGATTGTACCTGAACCACCACCAATTACATCCCCGATATTCCAGGTAAGTATATCTCCAGAAGTGCTGTTGGGAGGAGGATTTGCAGATATATAGGTTGTATCTGGATCTATCGTATCTACGATAACAACATCGGTTGCCAGACCGGTTCCCAAGTTTTCGTACTCTATAGTGTATATGATTTGATCCCCTGGATCAGCCTTGATTACATCAGCGGTCTTGGTAATCTCCATATCCGGGGCGGTAACCGTTACATCAGCGTACCCTGTTAGAGGAGTATAGTAATTACCGTTGGCATCTGCATATTCAAAAGAGGCTGTGTTGTGAAGCAATGTTCCGTCTCCCACACCTGCGTTCACTATCACGGTTATTGTAATGGAGCCGCCAGAGTATTTTGAAACCGTCCCTATATCCCAGGTGTAGGTAAACCCTGATGCCCCGTCAGGTGGTGGATTTGAGCTTACAAAGGAAACATCCGAAGGTATTATATCAGTAACTTCCACAAGGGTTGCATCTCCGCTCCCAATATTTTCATACTCAAGTGTGTAGACTATTGTATCTCCTGGGTCAGCCTCCGTAACATCCGATGTCTTGCTGAAGGTCATATCAGGAGCCGTTACTGTAACATCTGCTGAACCCGTTAGTGTGGGATATGAATTACCGTTTCCATCTGCATAATCGAAGGTCGCAGTATTGTGAAGTAGGGTTCCATCATCCACTCCCACATTTACCGTAACAGTGATTATTATGGAGCCGCTAGAATATGCCGAGACAGTTCCAATATCCCATGTATATGTAAGCGAGGAAACTCCGTCAGGTGGTGGATTGGAGCTCACAAATGTAACATCTGAAGGTATGGTGTCTGTTACTACCACAAGGGTTGCCTCTCCACTTCCCAGGTTCTCGTAGTCCAATGTGTAGATTATGGTATCACCTGGGTCAGCTTTCGTAACATCTGCTGACTTACTGAATGTCATTTTGGGGGCAGTTACTGTGACATCCACTTCCGATGTCTCCTCGTCCTGCGGGTTACTGTTGTTATCATTGTAATTCAGGGAAACCCAATTTGTAAGGACTGTTCCATCGTCAACAAATGTGTTCACCTCGACTGTAAGAGTAATGATTCCCGAGTCTCCACCTTCCACTGTTCCGATATTCCATGTAAGTGTACCACCCGAAATGCTGTCCGGTGCAGGGGTTGCGGAGACATAGGTGGTATCAGGGTCTATTTCATCCACGATAACCACATTTGTGGCATACCCAGTTCCAAGATTCTCGTAGGTTATGGTATAATCAATCTCATCACCGGGTATTGCTTCTATGACATCAGTGGTCTTTGTAATCTCCATATCAGGAGCAGTTACCGTGACATCCACTTCGGAGGATTCCTCATCCTGTGGATTTCCATTGGCATCATCGTAGTTCAGTGTTACGGAATTAGTAAGAACGGTTCCATCCAAAACAAATGCATCCACTTCCACCACTATGGTAATGGTTCCTCCGTCTCCCCCATCCACACTTGGGATGTTCCAGGTAATCACATCGTCTACAATACTGGTTGGAGTTGGTGATACGGAAATCAAGGTTGTATCTGGGTCGATTTCATCCACGATTACAACGTCAGTTGCTTCTCCATCTCCATTATTTGAGTATGTGATCGTATACGTGATCTCATCACCAGGATCAGCTGCGGTAACATCCGCAATTTTGGTCATGGTCATGTCAGGAGCCGTTACAGTGACATCCACTTCGTCAGATTCTTCATCCTGCGGATTACCTGTTGCATCATCGTAATTCAGAGTCACGGAATTGGTAAGTATGGTATCATCAACCATGTATGCATCAACTTCCACCACTATGGTAAAGGTTCCTCCGTCTCCCCCTTCCACACTTGGGATGTTCCAGGTAATCACATCATCTACAATACTGGTTGGGGTTGGTGACACCGAAATCAAGGTTGTGTCAGGGTCGATCTCATCCTCGATTACAACGTCAGTTGCTTCTCCGTCTCCATTATTTGAATAAGTGATTGTATATGTGATCTGGTCCCCAGGATCTGCTTCTGAAACATCTGCGGTCTTTGTGATGGTCATATCAGGAGCAGTTACAGTGACATCTACTTCGGATGATTCCTCGTCCTGTGGATTTCCTGTATTGTCATCATAATTCAGTGTTACATAATTTGTAAGAACAGTTCCATCCAAAACATATGCATCCACTTCAACAATGATGGTAATAGTTCCCGAGTCACCGCCATCTACAGTTCCTATGTACCAGGTAAGCACATCTCCGGAAATACTGTCAGGTGGAGGATTTGCTGAGACATATGTTGTGTCAGGGTCAATCTCATCCACTATTGTGACATCGGTTGCATCTCCGGTTCCGTCATTTGAATATGTGATTGTATACGTGATCTCATCACCGGGGTCAGCTTCAGAGACATCTGCGGTCTTTGTGATGGTCATATCCGGAGCAGTGACTGTAACATCCACTTCGGAGGATTCCTCGTCCTGCGGATTACCTGTTGCATCATCGTAATTCAGAGTCACGGAATTAGTTAGAACGGTTCCATCCAAAACATATGCATCCACTTCCACTACTATTGTAATGATTCCCCCGCCTCCTCCAGCCACACTTGCGAAGTTCCATGTAATCACATCATCCAC
>CBDVCK010000141.1:0-8988 GCA_965372465.1 uncultured Thermoplasmata archaeon
CCGTAATCTTATTCTTATCCATCTTACAATCCCCTATATTACCTCATTAAAATGTTTTTCTAGTGAATCTGAATTAAATATTCATTTAATAAAGGTTTTGTCCTAATCAGATGATTGTGGTAAGTAGTAAACCCGTTACTAGAATCTGTACAACTATCCAACATCCAGCCATAATATTTCCAATGGTGCTCGATAATGCTTTTGGTTTATGCTCTCTTTCTTGTTGGATTGCAAAACCTTCAATAACCGGAGAGATAATTAACAGCACCAGTCCAAACATAGGTTCCAACATGAAAACAAATACTCCCGCCATGAACAAGAATATACCAAAATATAATAGAGCATCATATCTACTCGGTAAAATTCCCTCTATCTCGATTTCACTGCCGGTTTTTGGACGAAAATAGTACCATATCGATACCCATGTAGGCCAGGTCTCCTCCTTTATCTGAGCGTGTGGTGTTACCCGAGCCGAATCGACCTTGGCCTTGACTTGTTTCCACGACATTGGGCCGAATACTTTACATTCATCATTAATATACCATTTACCCTGGGTCATAACATTAGTTGCTTTTGAATCTTTTATGTTTACACGGTAGGGCTCTACGAACTTCCTCATACCCAATCACCCTTTTAGAAATATCCATGAAGGTTTCTGCGATATTTAAATTTTTTTAAAACATTCCAAAGAGAAGCACAATCTTCAGATACACTTATGCCTTAAATACTATATTGCCCAACTGAATCAAAGTGATACAATGAGCAATGGTATACCATTAGAAAGCAGAAAAGCGATCAAAGAAATAAAGAAGATACATCATGACAAACAAGATGAAATAAAATCGAGATTAGATGAATTTAAGGATATTTGGGAAAAGGGGAAGGAGGAAGATATATTCACTGAACTCGTCTTTTGTCTACTCACTCCCCAGTCCAAGGCAAAATCATGCGCCTCTGCAGTTGGCAGTCTCATAGAAAAGGATCTTATCTTCAAAGGGAGGGCTTCGAAAATAGCAAATGAGCTAAAACAATACACTAGGTTTCACAACAATAAGGCAAGATACATAGTGAATGCACAAAAGATGTTCACTAAAAATGGAAGAATATCAATTAAAAGCCATATCACCTCATTGGGTGATGCAAAAGATGCTAGAAAATGGCTCGCATCCAATATCAAAGGCTTGGGTTACAAGGAGGCCGGCCACTTTCTCAGAAATATCGGTATGGGAGAGGATATTGCCATACTTGATCGGCATATCTTGAAGAATTTAAAACTGCTGGGTGTCATCCATGAGGTGCCTGATTCCATGTCAAAATCAAAATATCTTGAAATCGAGGATAAAATGAAGAAATTTTCCAAAAAAATCAAGATACCCATGGCACATCTGGACCTACTATTATGGTATAAGGAAACCGGGGAAATATTTAAATGAACAACCCACATTTGAAAAATGTGGGTATCATCACTCGAAAACCGCACCTTGCGTTCCTCCACCATTTGAAAATGGTGGTATCCTGCGGTTTTCTGCGGATGAAATATGTTACACCGCATCATATTTAAAGTCACAATGTTTTACACTACTATGAGGGCAGGTGGTTTATATGGAGACCAAGCTTGTTAGTATAGAAATGCCTCCCGAGTCGAATGTGATAATCGGCCAGACCCATTTCATAAAAACCGCAGAGGACATCTATGAGGCCATGGTAAACTCAGTTCCGGGTATCAAATTCGGAATTGCCTTCTGCGAAGCTTCAATGGAATGTCTTGTTCGGGTGGAAGGAAATGATGATGAACTGAAATCCGCAGCGGCCAAGAACGCAATGAATATCGGAGCGGGTCATACGTTTGTGATCCTCATGAAAGAGGGTTACCCCATAAATGTTCTGAGAGCTATAAAATATGTTCCAGAGGTATGCAATATATTCTGCGCCACTGCCAATGAGCTGGATGTTGTGGTTTGTGAAAACGAAAGGGGTAGGGGCATAATCGGTGTTATCGACGGCGAAAAACCCAAAGGCATAGAAAATGAAGAGAATAGAACGAAGAGAAAGCAGTTTCTAAGGACCATTGGTTACAAACTATAAAAAGAGAAAGTGATTTTATGGGAATATTATCGGACAAGGACATAAAAGAACATATAAAAGAGGGAAAACTCTATATCGAACCCTTCAAAGAAGAAAATCTCACTCCAAACGGCTACGACCTCACTGTTGAAGAAATATTCATCCCCGAATTGAAGGAAAAAATAGGAGAGGACGAGGCAAAGGTCTCGGGTATGAGGTGGTTTTTAATCAGTACAAAAGAATACATCAAACTGGGAAGTGAGATCACAGCTCAATTATGGATACGAACCTCGTATGCCAGAAAGGGAATTTTGAGCTCCTTTGGAAAGGTGGATGCAGGATTTGAAGGAAACCTGACATTATCTGCCTTCAACGCCTCTGATGATACCGTCAAAATCGATATTGGAGGTACATTTGCCCAGATTGTCTTTGAAAGGATGGAAAACCGTCCCGAGCTTTTATATGAAAAGAGGTCCGGAACCTATATGGGTCAAAAGGGCGTCACAATGAGCAAAGGGAAAAAAGAGGGTCAAGGAGGTAAATAACCCAGATACCATAGAATGGCGCCTGCAGCAATTAAAATTATTATTCCAAGGAAGATCAATATTTTCATTAGTTTTATTATGCCTATTATCACAAATATCACAAATATAATAAGTAGTGGAATGCAAACCAAGGCCCAAGTCGGTAACATGAATCGTGGATATTGGTTGATATACTTAATATTTGCCAATGTGATATCTGAACTATTTAATGTGTTTTTCGATAAGATGCAAAACATAGGCAATACCTAAATCAAACGTATACTATAATTTAAAGAAAATTGAAATAATATCACGATTAATTGATAAAAAACGCATAAGACAATATCAATAATTTAATTCCCTTTACTAACCGGTAAACTGAATATTACTCGGCCCCTTTAATCCCTTATCCGCTCCTTGTGGCGGGTTATCGATAAAGTGCATAATTTTCTGGATATTGCTCTCTATGCGTGCAAGCCTGCAGTTCATACAATTGCAATCCTTCCACATACTGTTTTGATCTTCAGTCATTGATTTACGATTACCTTCTTCTTATTTAAAATAATGAGTACACACAATCAATAGTGATAATAAATAGATGTGGCTATTTCGTATAAATTCCGGTATTTCTTTGGTCTTTTAAGCAAAATTGTTATAAAGGGGTTTCACATTAGAGGCCTTCTACATATGTGTAATCATGGTGATTAGGTGTCAAGAAAACCTGCAAGGATGTACAGGCAGATCAGAGGTCAGGCTTATACCAGAAGAGAGTATATGGGCGGTGTTCCAGCACCCAGAATAACCCAGTTTGACCTTGGCAACCCAAGAGGTGATTTCCCGCTCAAAATCACATTAAAGGGTAAGGAGGCCTGTCAGATCAGGCATAACGCCTTGGAAGCAGCCCGTATTGCAGCAGTTAGACATCTTAATAAAAAGGCAGGATCTGTGAACTATCACATGAAGATCAGGGTGTATCCAAACAATGTACTCAGGGAAAACAAGCAGGCCACAGGTGCAGGAGCCGATAGGGTCTCTGATGGAATGCGAAGTGCATTTGGGAAAGCTGTGGGGACGGCGGCCAGAGTCGAAGTGGGGCAGAGCTTGATTTCTGTGTCAACCACTAAGGCATACTTTATTGTGGCAAAGGAAGCATTAAGAAGAGCCAGCATGAAATTACCCACCCCTTGTAGGATAATAGTGGAAAGAGGGGCAGAACTGATCTCATAGATAATTATTACCAACAATAACAAACGACAAGAGCCATTTTTTTACTATTTAAGGGAAAAGCATTAAAAACGGCATTGCTATTCTCAGGAATCAGAAAGCAATCTGCTGTGTTTGTATGAAGATATTTCAGCTTTGTGTACGTTTTCCTCCCGCTCCTGGAGGTGCCGAAAATCATGTCTACCATATCTCAAAGGAACTGATAAAAAGGGGACACGAACTACAGGTATTTACCTCGGACCTGTACACTGAGGTACCGTTCGTTCGTCTTGAAAAAACAATATCAAGTTACCAAGGTGTGCCCGTAAGAAGGTTCAAATCCTACTCCCTGGGAGGCGAAATGCACTATGTCCTTATACCTTCGATGTTAAAAGCTCTATTGAAGGAGAAACCAGGAATTATTCATACGCATTCCTATGGATATTTTCAAACCAACCTTGCTGCCACCATCAAATGGATTAAAAAGATCCCTATGATCATCACACCCCATTTTCATCCATCCTGGAGCATGTGGGGTGGGGTTCAAAGAAAAAAATTGAGAAGGGTTTACGATAATATATTTGCAAAACCGGTTCTGAATGCTGCGGATGTTATAATCGGTGTTTCAAAGCATGAGATGGAGCAGATGAATGAAACTGGTTTTCAAAATGACAACATCAGGATAATCCCAAACGGTATAGATTTTTTTAGCTTCGAACCTATACCCGAGGGGAAGTTATTCAGGGAAAGATACAACATCTCAGGAAAAATGATTCTCTATACCGGAAGACTGGCTTCCAATAAGGGGCTCAATTTTCTAATTGAGGCAGCTCCCCATATCATTTCAGAGCACTCCGATTCGAAATTCGTGTTGATTGGAGAGGATGAAGGACAACGAAAATTACTGGAGAAAAAGGCCGAAAAGTTCGGTATAAGGGACAAGGTGATTTTTACTGGCCATATAACGGATGAAAAGCTGTTTCGGAGTGCATACTCGGCATGTGACGTTTTTGTTCTACCCTCGGAATATGAAGCTTTTGGCATCGTACTTCTGGAAGCCATGGCCTGCGAAAAACCTTGTGTTGCAACAAGGGTGGGAGGTGTTCCTGAAGTAATAAAGGAGGGTGAAACTGGGGTTATCGTGGAATACGGTAATTCTAATGCATTGGCAAGCGCTGTAATCCGGTTACTACAGGATGAGAACACAAGAAAAAAAATGGGTAAAGCGGGCAGGGTCAGGGTGAAAGGGAATTTTACCTGGCCAAAAATAGTTGATAAATTGGAGAGGGTTTACAAAGAGGTCGTATCTTAATTATATTTTTTCCATTTTTTGTTTTCGCTTCGTGTAAAAAATACCTATCAAAATCGTGCAGAATGTTGGGATGATGATGTCCTGAAATTCTGGAATATAATAGAGTGAACCCCAGGAAGAGGGTGTGTCAAGATCGGAACTTCCCCAATAGTAATCCTCCCCAAGGCCGCCGTTCGCATCTTTATCATGAACACGGATGGCAAAACCTGCTTCTTGACCCGAGCCAGGTGGAGTGGGAAACCATACTTCCCGGTAATCGATTCTAAATTCATAAGTTATATAATTTCCATCGATTAAATCTGGATCTCGTTCCGCTATACCCAATGGTGCATATGGGCTAACGTACCCAGGATTCCAAACCCCTAAAATCCCTTGATAATCTTCAAAAGTATCAAAACTTGTAGAATCTGAGGCATTGAATTTGTAATCGTCATTTGATGGACTACCTTCGTCACCATTATCTGTATCAAAAACGATTTCACAGAAATCCGCGACATTTGTTGTTGTATCAGTTTTTACTCTCACACATACATATAAATTACCATTAACGTTTGCTTGTACATAAATCATCAAATTTGTTGTTTCATAGAAATCGTACGTCGTCCATTCACTTGAACCCCAATCCCCATCTACAGTTATAATATCAAGAGAAGCATATGCCCATAATTCATTTGCTGTACCCCTTGTCCCTCTGTTTTCAAAGAATACCATGACTCCATTACCTTCTCTTTCAAATAAAAACGAAGACCTAGTGATTATTTCTCCAGAATAATCCTTCTCGCTTTCACTCCAATCCGTAGTCTGGAAGTACACCCTAAAATGCTCTGTTATTTCCAAATCGCTTAATAAAAGTTGGGTCTCAAGGCGTGCGGAATCTGTTTTTGCAAAGACATTACCTTTTTCCACCCAAAGCCATTCAAAGGGATTGGCACCATGAAATTCCATATATATGTTCGAAATAATCTCACCGTACTTACCTCTTATTCCAATAAGATATTCGGCTCCGATCCCATCGATTGAATAGCCACTGGCGGATTCATTATCATTATCAATAAAAATATATGACAGATCCTCCCCAGTTCTCGGTGGGGGTGTCGGGGGTGTTGTGGATGCAGGGCCAGGGGGTTCCCCAGGTTCAGAAGGTTCAAGGACAGAAGCGTCGTTCCAGTATGGCACCGCCTTTCCAAAACCTATTTCACCGTCCACTCTCAAATAGAATGAAATCATCTGGGTGGTATTGGAAAATCCATATTCGATTATATCCACATTCTCGTTTGCAACCTCACCGATATTATCATCATATACATCCTTGTCTTGCCAATCGGCAAAGGCTCCATCGATTATTATCTCTTGCGGAACGGATTTTATATAACTGACTTCGTTATAATTCGGAGAGGGGGCTTGTTTTTGTAATGATACTATCCCAGTGTCTGTTATTAAATCATCCCTATTGGAAATTTTAAAGCCTATGGAATTGCCGGAAATTGCATTATCTGCTATATCCACTTCGAGGTAGTAGGTTCCTTTATTTCCTTCAGAAAAGATTAGACCAGGTTGAAATGTTACTACACCATCATTTATTGTTCCGGTACCAATTGATTGACCGTTCTCTTGCTCTAATCTGATTTCTGAAATATCGTTTCCACTTATTATGCCCATCATGTAAGCTCTTAGTGTATTTAGAGTAATATCCGCATTCAATGCCTCTATTTCAAGCCTAAGCAGTTTATTTCCCGAACCGCTTATCACATCCTCTCCAACACCCTGCTGTTTAATTGATAAAACGCCTTTCTCATTGCTTATCAGGGTATCAGAAAAATCTTCACTTTTGTCGTGGCTCTGCATATAGAATAGAACATCCACTGTATCATGATTCTTTAGATTCAGAGCATTATAATCCAACTGCACCTCAAGCTCATTATTTGAAACCGCTGCTGAAACCTGTCCAATCATCTCCCATAAATTCCAGTCCTGTGAATCTGAAATATAACTCCAAAGACTGCTTGAGTAGATATCACCCTGCCAACCCTCCACCTTGACCATGAAATCCGCGCCCATACCTTCGATTTCATAGCCTGAAAGAAATTGCTGGTCGGAATCAATGAATATATATGCAGAATCCATATGCCTTCCCGGACTTTCACTCTCACCCTCGAGCATATTTCCCTCAACCTGCAAGTAAAACGAAAGCTCTTGCAATCTGCTATCAACACCGTAATCCACTATATTGATATTTTTATTAAAAGGCGCAATTACTTCTGATTCCGAGAGGATTTCGATAGTTTCCCAGTCACCGAATTTACCATCAATTTCTATTCCCTTTTGCGGTTTGTGAAAATTGACGAACATATAAGGTGCCAGGATGAGAATGAAAATGATTACGGGAACCAAAATCAACTTCACTCTGTTCCCTGTTTTTCTAAGCGCATTTTTCCTTGGGCTTAGACCATTTGTGATACCATTCCCATTTGTGAGACCATTTGTGATGCCTGTTCTAAGAGCGCGAAGACCATTGGTGAGTCCATTTGTAATGCCGTTGGTAAGTCCGTTTGTCACGCCTTTTCTTCGTCTTTTAAAGCCGTTGGTTAGCCCATTGGTGAGACCGTTGGTCATCCCCCTGTCGGTTTCTGTAAGACCATTGGTCATTCCTGTTGAAAGCCCAGTCTTTATTGGTCCTTCATCCTCAATCTCATGGCGAACTAGACTTTTTTCCTCCATGATAGGTACAAATTCTTCACCTTCTCGCTCCTCTTCAAAGACTTCCTCTTCTTCCGTTTCCTCATCAAATTCCAAACCGCACCAAGGGCAGATTGATTCCTTGGAAGTAACAATTGAGCCGCAATCAGGGCATTCGAATTCTTCCGGCTCTTCCTCAACTCCTTCAAACTCGGTTCCACATTTTGGACAGACTGGAACAGGTTCTTTAAATTCAGTACCGCATTCTGGGCATTCAAATTCTTCTTTATGCAAATCCATTTCTTCTGCCACTTCGAAATCAAATCCACAATCAGGGCACTGGGAAATACCGGGTTCCAGTATGGCTCCGCAGTCAGGACATTTTTTCTCAATCTCAGGTTCTTTTATCTCCTCGACTTCAGCCTCTACTACCCCCATTGATTCCAAAGGAGCTGCTTCAGGTACGGTTGGTAGTTTTGCCTCAATCATATCCTCTTCCTTTCTTACTTCTCTCCTCGGAATTACCAGGCTTTCTGTTGCACCCAGGATATCTTCAATCAATTCTATCTTGGTTCTGTCTGTGGATAGACCTAGGCACTTTGCAATGTCCACAAGATGTGCCTTTCTCAGGCTCTTGAGTTTCGAGATTGGTTGTCCGCCTTTAATACAAGCCGAGGCCACATCTTGATTGAGCTGTGAGCATAAGATACAGTAGCTATCAGGAAGGGGAGTGAAACAGGGTTGTGTTGGAAGATCATTTAAAAAATCATAAAGAGTTATTTCTTCAGGTGAACCGGGAGCTTCCTTGATTTTAACTTTAGCTGCTTTCGGTTCAGGCATTTCTTCAACTTCTACTAAAGCCCTTTGAGTTGCAACTTTTATCCTTTCAATTAATTCATTTTTAGTCCCCTCATTTGACACCCCAATACATTCTGCAATCTCTATAAGCAGAGCCTTTTTTAATCGCGCTAGTTTAGTTGGGATTTGACCCCCCTTCACACAAAAAGAAGCAACATCGTCATTGAAATGGGTGCATATTATACAGTGTTGATCGGGAAGTAAAGAAAAGCAAGGTTCGATAGGAAGGTCATCTAAAAATTCGATAAGAGTTATCTCTTCGGGGCTTTTTGCCATCTCTTCAAGTGCAATCTTGGCTTCAACTTCCACTTTGGGTTCTTCAGGGACTGCTTCCTCCCCCAATTCAACTTT
>CBDVCK010000142.1:0-8865 GCA_965372465.1 uncultured Thermoplasmata archaeon
AACTGAAATTCGTTCATATAAAGGCCTTCAGCCTCCCCGATGCATGGTATCAATGCCTTATTAGAATATTCGAGAGCGGACATAAATACACAATCGACAGGGGCAGCTATGAAGGCCAGAAAAGACTCGAATTCGATTATATTACAGTCCAGATCACGCATCCCTTCGTAAAACCCCTTGTACCCGATATTCCCGAGGGATTGGGTGTTCCCCCGCCATCCTCGATAGATTATGTTGAAAAATACCTCGAAAAAATCATAACTTCCGTTAAAAGTCCTGGGGAGGATTACACCTACGGGGAAGACTTGGAGAAGCAGATCCCCCATGTAATCCAGATGTACAATAAGGACGGTTTTGGAACCAACCAGGCCTATATGGCTGTTGGAAACGCAGATTCTCTTCTGCTAAACGATCCCCAATGCTTAAGGGGCGTGGACACGAGGGTCAGGTACGGTAAGCTTCATTTCATGCTGTACTTCAGATCGTGGGATCTATGGGCAGGATTTCCCTCCAATCTAGCTGCTCTCCAGATGGTCAAGGAGTGGATGGCCAAGGAAATAGGGGTTGAAGACGGGGAGATGGTTGCTTCGAGTAAAGGGCTGCATCTGTATGATTATGCGTGGGATTTTGCTAAAAAACGGTTGAGAAAGATGTGAAGTCCGTAAAAAAACCTACTTGAAAACCGCTTTGATTTCCAAGTAGGTGCGGATTTTGCCCACACCGCTTCTAAGCTCCATTAAAATATAAGTGGTAGGGGCGGATACTCAGAAGTGCGGTTGTAAAATTAATACAAAATCAACTACTTAACGGTTTTAGAACAATTTTTGAATGTTATCCCCAAGGTTGTACAAGTATGTTAATGTTAAGGGCTGTGTCAATTACAAACTCTATGTGTTACCTTCACTGGTTTCAAAAAGCAGCCAGCAATGGTTATAAATCTTTTACTTTCATTCTCCTCCGACATTCAGGATTAATAACTCCTTTTTCCATAACAACTCCTGCCTACTTAGAAGAAAAACGGTAGGAGGTGTATGAGAATGTTTATTGTCCCGAAAAAAAGAGGGTATGTCCTTCTTACTGCGGCTCAGGCTTTAAGTCACTTGGCCAAAGAAACAGTAGAGGAGCACTACAACGGCTGGAAGGCAATCAGGTAATTTGCGCATTTTCAGCTCGTCTTCAAAGGTTTTTCAAAAAAGCTGCTATCCACTATCAGCACATTTTTGGGGGGGTGCACCCCTTCAATAAAACCAAACCAATAGACCACTATGCCCTCTCCGAAAAGCTCGGTATATGCCCGAAGCTGCTTTTTCGTGTTTCTGTGAATCTCGACTTCATCCCCAAAACTCGCCTTGGATTCGATCCAGTGTACACTCATACCGTTGGTTCTGAAGGGGACGGAAAGGAGTGCGTCTGGTGTTTTTGTATATTGCCCTTTTATTTCGTTCTCAGTTCTGTACTTTAAGTTCTGTTTATCCAGCCATTCACAAAGACGCCTTTCACCTTCCTTACCCCTTTCATACTGATTCTCGTTTCCTTCAGGGGAGTAGACGATGTCGTTATTGACTATCTCCAAAATCTCCCTTTTCAATCGGTTATCTTTGATGATCTTTGGATTCTTAACAAGCTCCCAAAATCGTTTTCTTGGAATGTTATTCTCTAAAAGGAGGAGGTAGGCAGTGAGAATCGGTGGGAATTTCAATTCCCGAGACAGGCTCAAAAATGACGTTCCTTCATTCCATTTTTTTAAAAGACTTTTTGCCCGGTTTTTTACCTTATAAAAGCGTTTAGTCGCCAATCTAACCGTTTTTTGGGTATAGAGGACCAAAAGCAATTCTCTATCCTGACCTGTTGATTTTGCAAGTCGGTTGATATCTTCAATACAATTCAATTCATCGGATAATCGTTTGTATTCGGTTTTTTTCATCGAGACACTTTCCAAATAAAATATGCACTTGCATTCGTTTTAATACTGATTTTAGATATGAATTTTTGGTATAAGAATATTTCTGGTGAAATTATAGACATTGATATTTTGAACTTTAATCCTTTCACTAACCCCTCCCCCTCAATTATATAAGCACTGACAACATTTAGGTAATGGACAATTCCTAATAAGAAAATGGAGGAATATGAATATGATTGAAAATGAAAATATCGCACCCCATGTTGATGATATTGTTCGGGTGCTGAAAGTTAAAATCGAAAGAGAAGAGATCGACAGGGAGTTGAAACAGTACTTGACAGAATACAGAATACCCCTCAGCACTGCAAAACAGATGCTGGTTAAAAAGTACGGCGGCACGCCATCGGAACTTGGTCTTGGGGTACAAAAAACCATTGAATCGCTTGCGCCAAACGAGCCCAGTGTGGATTTGCTGTGCAGGCTGATTTCGGTGAACCACAGAGAAGTGGATGTGGGCGGAGTAAAGAAACCTATTGTATACGGTATTCTAGGGGATCAAACTGCCAGTGTACCCTTCACGGCATGGGAGGTTGGTGATTGGAAGTTCCAAAAAGGAGATGTAGTCAGGGTGCAAAATGCATACACCAAGGAATGGAAAGGCAAACCCCAGATAAATCTCGGTGAGAGAACCAGTGTTAAGCTGGAATCAGAGGATGCACTTCCGAAGTTCATATCGCAACCTCTTTCCAATCCAAAGAAATCCCAGGTAAAAGATCTTCGGGGGGGAGAAAGCAATATATCACTTACTACCATGGTGCTTGATATAGAAAAGCGCGAGGTCACCGTAAGCGGAGAAAAAAAGACGGTATTCTCAGGCATTGCGGCAGATAAAACAGGTAAGGTACAATTCTCTTGTTGGCATGACTTCGGCCTTACAGAGGGGGATGTGATAAGAGTGGAAGGTGGTTATGTAAAAACCTGGCGCGGAATCCCTCAGTTCAACTTCGATGAAAGAGCGAAATTGGAGATTTTAGATTCTCATGACATGCCTTCGTTAGATGAGCTTGCCCAAAAAAAGGCCTACCAGATAATTGAAATAATGGACCGGGGCGGAGCAATCGATGTGGCAGTGGAAGGGGTGATAATCGACATTAAGAGCGGAAGCGGCCTGATCTTCAGGTGCCCTGAATGCAAGCGTGTGCTCCAAAAAGGGGTTTGCAGAATCCACGGCGAAGTGGATGGGAAGGCAGATCTGAGAATCAAGGCGATCCTGGATGATGGATCTGGAGCGCTGACTGCGGTTCTGGGTAAGGATATCACTGAAAATCTCCTTGGAAAGAATGTTGAGGAAACCCAGAAGATAGCCAAGGAAGCCATGGACCACAGCGTGATAAGGGACGAACTAGTGAACATGCTCATAGCCGTGCCCATAAGAATCACCGGTGATGCCACCATGGATGAGTTTGGAATAATGTTGATTGCAAAAGATGCCGAATTGATGAAACCAAATGTGCATGAAGAGGCAAAAGCAATGCTTCGGGAGCTGGAGGGATGAAAATGATAGCAAGAGAGGTTGCATGGCGAATTTTTGCAAACGAGTACAACTCCTCCATCCATGTGGAAACAGGCGTCGGGGAGAGGGCACCAAGTTACGTGATTACACCTTTAGGGGCAAAGGTCAATCGACTGTTCGTGGTAGGTGTGGTAACCGATGTGGAAAATATCGGAACCGGCCCTGAACCCATGTGGAGGGCACGTGTAGCAGATCCAACCGGTGTATTCTTTATATCTGCAGGTCAGTATCAACCGGAAGCCGCACAGGTACTATCTAAAATCAAACCCCCCAAGTTCGTGGCGGTTATAGGCAAGAGCCGCACATATTCACCCGAAGAGGGTGTGATCTACGTTTCTATTAGACCTGAAACCATCAAAGAGGTCAACTCCGATCTGCGGGATTTTTGGGTGCTGGATGCTGCAAAAAACCTCAAAAGCAGATTGGACATCATGGGTGAAGCCCTTTCCATGGAGAATCCCAACATCGAGAACATAATCTCATTGGGCGCCGATAAAAACCTTGCGGAAGGCATGATGTCTGCTATCAATCAGTACGATTCCATAGACATCTCGAGATTCAATGGAATGCTCCATGATGCCCTGAAACAACTTCTACCCGAGGATGAAGAAACGCAAAAGAAAGAGGCAGTCAATACAGAGGAGCCACTGGAAAATACGCAAGAAGATAATGTAGAAAACGAGGAGAAACTCCTTGGTGTAATAGAAGAGCTCGATAAAGATGTCAAAGGAGCGTCCTGGGAGAAGATCATGGAATTGGCAGAAAAAAAGGGATTGAACAGGATGGAGATCGAGGAAACCACAAATTCCCTTTTAGATAAGGGTATGATATATGAGCCTGTGCTTGGGAGGATTAAAAAGATATAATATTTTTTGGTAAACACCATCAGGTCCGGGTTATCCACTCTTTCACAGGAAACGCTTTTTCGCATGCGTTGCAGGTTATCTTATCGGAGAGTGCTTCACTGCACACCCCGCACTTTTCCTTCCCGTACAACGCCATTTCGCCACAATTTGAGCAGGGCAGCACATATGCCTCGGATTTGACGCACCAGCCAAAGTTCTGTGTGTTTTCACAGGATGGGCATGCCTTTTTTTCCACCTTTAACTTCAAACCGCACTCGGGACAGACATTCCTTACCTTTGCCACCTTTCCCTTTATGACCTTGGATTTTTTTGTTATATATTTTGTTGCCGGGGACTCCGGCAGGTCTTTTATGCTCCAGTCCAGACCTCTATCAGGGAGCCATAGTATATATACTAATAGAAACGCAATCAATGGTTCCAGGACGAAGTATAATTGTATCTCCCCGCCGTCGGAGTTGACCCAAATTGCCCAACCTAATATGGAAAGAACCGAAAAAATAACGAATAAAAATACACTGATGCTCCAAAATCCCAGTGGAACATACCTATCCTCCTTGGATACGGCATCCCTTACCTTTTTAATGCTCTGAACAATGTGAAACGCTATAAATCCTGCAGCTCCGATTAAGAATACCCCTATTATTATTGGGATTGATATTTCAGATATTTTAAAAGAGTCGTTCCAAAAAAATAAGAGTATAATACCGAATGCTGAGATACCGTAACTTGCGTAAAGTAACAAACTGTAGGGCCACATATTCGGAAAAGCAAAATAGATGCATAAGACGGCTCCGCCACCAATAGCCGCCCATAATACCGCATTTAACAACCCTGGCTGCAGTCCAAAGTAAAAAGAAAGTAAAACGCAGAAAAAAGTGGCTATTACGAGTTGGTCTTCGGTTTTATCCAAAGAAAGAAACCCTACACTCTCGTCCTCATCCATTAATATCAGCGAGTATACCGATAAGATTGTATTAATGAATTTCGGTAAAATAATGTGCACCATTCCCATTGAAATGTAACTTCAAAAGAACTGAGGTGCCACTCAGATCGCCCATCACTCATCATCATTCAGGCTGGCGTTCTTCTTCATCGTGGCAATTCACGTATCGCTTATAGGGAAATAGACTTTGTGATACGCAAGGATTGTCTCGATTCACTGATATCATGGAGAAAAAATGGATATTCTTATTTCAGCTTGTTCATCAAGCTACGCAACTCCTTGAATTCATCTTCCAAAATTTCAAGTGCTTGGGATAATGTTTCACTTGTAGTCAAGGACCCATCGGTTTCAAACTGAAATATGAACTTCTTATCGTCCCCTGCTATCTTAATGGCACCCAGAGTGCAGACCTCCTCGCAAGTTCGACACAATGAGCAACTCTCCAAATCAGTAACCACAATCTTCTTATCTTTAATAGCCAGCACATTTTTCGGACAGTTGGTTACACAGGATCCTCCTTTATCACATTTATCATGGAAAATTTCTACTTCTGGATAGTACTGATAACCCACGGCCTGGGCTAATTGCCATTTTGCATGTTCTTTACCAGTACCCAATTCAGCGGTAGCATAAAGAAGTAAGGCCTGGCTTTTGCTCAATTTCACTATGGGTATCTTATGTTTGACTTTGAATTTATCCTGATATTTTTTCTCGGTGAGGCCCTCTACCTTTTGAACGACCAGCTGAAGCTCATCCGAATATACTGTAACGCTTTCCTCAGAATCATCCTCCGAAGGACCCCTTTTGTTTAGGGAATACATGATTGTACAGTTCGGGCACCCTTCCCCCTTGCACACGCAGTCCTCTTTTAAAACAAAAACATCAAGATCGGTTGGTATAGGAATCAATCCAAGTCTATGGGCAATGATCTCGTCAAAAAGGGGTGTGATACTCTCGTATTCCTTGCCTTGCTCGTCTCTTATGGGACCCAGGTGAAATTCTACATTTCCTATAGCCATTTTTGGAACATCAGCAATGAGGGTTCTTCTTAATGCATTGACAATAGGGGGTGTTGCCTCTGAGAGTATGAATTTTGCTTTGGTATCTGCCAATTCTAAAATCTCAATTTTCATGTTATTCACCCTTTGTTTTTACGAGTGTTTAAATCGAAACTTAAATTGCATACACGATACTTGATATCATATTTCAGACCCTTCTGCCCCTTCTGCCCCCTTTCTTTTTTGTCCCGTCATGCGGTATAGGGGTTACATCCTCAATGCGGCCGATCCGTATCCCGGCTCTTGCCAGAGCCCTAATTGCGGCCTGAGCCCCGGGTCCAGGGGATGTTGATTTGTTACCTCCAGGAGCCCTAATCCTTATGTGGATGCTGTTTATACCTTTCTCCTTTGCTGCGTCTGCAGCTCTTCCTGCGGCCTTCATTGCAGCATACGGTGATGCTTCATCCTTTGCCTGCTTCACCACCATGCCGCCTGAGCAGCGGGTTATGGTTTCGGCACCTGTCAAATCGGTTATAGTGATAATAATGTTATTAAATGATGCATAAATGTGAGCAACTCCCCATCTTACCATCAGGCTCCACCTCCTACTTTTGGTTTGTTTGCAACCGGGGCTCTTGGTCTTGGACCCTGTGTCCTTCCACCGCTGCCCCTTCTTCTTCCCCGTCTCTCATCCTCTTCTTTTTGTGGTTTTGGCCTTGAAAATTCTCTTATGATTTTTTCGGCATGCTCTGCTGTAGGTCTTGAGGGATGAAGCTCATGGGCAAGTGGTGAGTAGGGATTGTAGGAAATGCTCGGCTCTTCTGATTTTTTTACCAGATATCCGGGGACATTGACCCTTCGATCGTTAATAATAGTATGACCGTGAACTATCAGCTGTCTCGCCTGCTTTGCTGTAAAGGCCAGACCTTTCAAATATACCAGGGTTTGAAGTCTCCGCCCTAACATCCTCTCGACGTTCAGAGCCAGGACATCGTCCAAAGTGCCATCCTCTGGAAGCACCCCCAAATTGACAAGTTTTGAAAGTAAACCTTTCATCTCCTTTTGTGCCTGCACATCCTCCAGACGAAGTCTGGCTGAAAGGTTTCTTGCCTGTCTTCTGTAATTTCTCAGCTTTGTTTGCACCTTCCAAAGCTCACGCTTGTTTTTTAGTCCGTATTTTTTTAAAAGTTCGTTCTCCTCTTTGATCCTGGCCCCCTGCCAGGGATGTGAAGGTGTATCGTATTTTCTGGTGCTGAATTTTGGGTCTCCCATATATTCACTTTTCCTTTATAATCGATATAATCTCAATTCACAATCTTCACTTGGCCTTCTGGGCTTTTTTCACCACACCCACGGTTAAACCCGACCTTCCGTGAGCCTTGGTCCTCTGCCCCCTGACCTTCTGGCCCTTCTCATGTCTTATTCCCCTATAACATCGGATCTTCTTCAGCATATTGATATCCTCTTGCTTTCGCATATCCATTTCAGAACCGAATAGATGTATATCCTCTCCGGTCCAAACATCCTTCTGTTTGTTCAAAAGCCATCCGGGTGTTTGATCCGACAGTTCCAGAATGTAATTTTGAAGGGTTTCGATGTCCTCATCCGAAAGATTGCCGATCTTCTCGTCTTTTGGAACTCCTGTTTTATTGACTACAATTTCGGCTAATCGATCTCCGATGCCCTTTATCGCGGTTAATCCCAAAACCACAGGCTTTGCACCGTCTATATCTGAGTTCACTATTCGAACAATGTATTTGAAGTCATCATCTTGTTCCTTTTCTTTTTTAGACTCGGAAACCTTGTCTTTTACATCTGCTTTATCTTTTTTTTCTTCTGCCAAACTGTATCCTCCAGATTTAATAATTAATTTGGAAGGCAAGTCCCCCTTAAGTAATCTTTATTATTTAAAGGTTATTGGAATTATTAACGGATTATTTCGTAAATATAGGCCAAAATCCAGGAATGCAGTAATTAATAACCCAAAGTATTCATTCTCAAGGGAATCATTTTTTCGAACATTTGTATATTTTAGATTGTTGAAATATGAGTAGTTTCCTTTTCTATATAGTTCCAATATTGATATATAGGGTCTATATTCTATATAAGCTAATTACATATACTGGATACTCATTCTTACTATTGGTTTTGAAAATCCATGAACAATGAAGACAATGATAAAAAACTTAATTCAGAGGAAGAAAATATCGAGCAACCAGAGCCTCAATCAGATGATGAAGAATCCACAGAATCGAAATCCGAAGATCAAGAGTCTGAAGAGACTGAACCTGAAGTTGAAGTATCTATTGAGTCTGAAGATCGAAAATCCGAGGAAGAGAAATCCCATGAAGAAGAATCTGATGAGCAGACCTCCAAAGAAAAAGATTCAGAAGAACAGAAATCTGATGACGAGGAAGTCGAGGAATTAGAACCTGATGCGCAGACCTCCCAAACCAAAAAAAAGAAATTCCGGGTCCTAAAAGAAGATTACATGATAAGGAAGCCAAAATCAAAGATAAAGGCAGCTTGGTTCGAGCTTCAAAGAAGAATCGAACCGTATATAAACCACCGATATGCAAGAA
>CBDVCK010000143.1:0-8843 GCA_965372465.1 uncultured Thermoplasmata archaeon
GTATAAACGTAAGTAGTGTTTTGCTGGTAGTTGATGGTGTAGATGTAACTCTCTTTGCGACGGTAACGGCTATCAATATGACCTATACACCCGGAATAGCTTTATCAGATAATATCCACACGGTTTACCTCGAAGTTGAAGACATTTATGGCAACCTTGCAACCATGATATGGACTTTCACAGTGGATACAGCCCCGCCTACAATCACGAATTTGCAACCTCCTGATGCTTCAACAACTAATGACAATATCACGGCGATAAGTGCTGATTACAGCGACCCATCAGGTATCAATATGAGTAGTGTTATGCTGGAAGTTGATGGTATAGATGTAACTCCATCTGCAACAGTAACAGCAAGTGATGTGAGTTATACACCCGGAACGGCATTATCAGAAGGCGTCCACACAGTTTATCTAGAGGTAAAGGACAATGTTGAGAATCTTGCAACTGCAACATGGTCATTCACTGTGGATACAACCCCGCCTATAACCACAATTAGTCCTGATAACTACACTGTCAAGTTGGGTACTCTCTTTACACTCACAGCCACCGACGGTGTTGCAGGTAGCGGTGTTAATTATACACAATATAAAATCGATAATGGTAATTGGATAGATTATTCAGCACCGTTCTCAACAGATACATACGAATATCACAACATTACGTATCGAAGTGTGGACAATCTTGGTAACTTTGAGAATGAGAACGCACTTTCAATATATGTCCCAAAAGTTCCAATGACCACCTTAAATATCGGCACACCGCAGAACGGTAACACACCGAGATATGTCAATCAATTCACCCAATTCTCGTTCTCGGTTATTGATTACAGCGGCACAGGCTATGATACTTACTACAATATTGACACCTCTCCTTCTATTGCGTATATCGGGGCTTTTACTGTGTCTACAGAAGGTGCCCATACGATCTACTATTATAGCATTGATAACCTTGGCAATATTGAGAATACGAAAGAGTTCGATATAATCGTTGATAATACACCACCTACGACTGATATCGCTATCGGAGATCCAAACTATGTTTCTGGGGATACCTGGGTCACCTCTTCTACTGAGTTTACGCTCAATGCCTTAGACGGCGGTCTGATGCCTGTTGGGGTCAATCATACAAAATATAGGATTTGGGACGGAACATGGTCTGATTGGGGTATTTACCATAATGATTTCGTACTTGGTGTCAATAATGGCATAAGATATGTTGAATTCTATAGTGTGGATTGGCTTGGTAATGAGGAACCTATTCAAAACAGAAGCTACATTGTTGATAATACACCACCAACAACTTCAATATCGGTAGGCGATCCGAAGTTTAAAGGGGATCCCAGTGACAATTGGAACGTGACCTCACCTACAATCTTTGCCCTTTCTACAATAGATGAAGATGTTGGTCTCAATTATACTGAGTATAGAATCTGGGATAACGGAAGTTGGTCTGATTGGTATATATATGTGGAAAGATTCGAGTTGGGTTCGGACAATGGAACAAAGTACGTGGAATGGTTCAGTGTTGATTATCTAGGAAATAAAGAGATGAACCATAACCAAACATACTTTGTCGACAACATTCCTCCTGAGACAAATTATTTACTTATACTTGAACCTGATAATACGGAAGCTCGAATAAGTTTGGTCCCAGGCGATATAGGCTCGGGAGTTAATTTCACGAAATATCGCATAGATTCCGGGGATTGGATAACCTATTCAGACATCTTGGTTATAAACGAATCAGGAGAGCATGTAATTTATTTCTGGAGTGCAGATAAACTCGGGAATATTGAGGAAACGTATGAGTTTTCTGTGCTTGTGGAAGAACCAGGGACACCAATACCATCTGATGAAGAGAGAAAAGAGACGAACTCTAAGCCTTTGATTGCCCTGATATTTTCAATAATTCTCCTATTGGTTGGATCGTATATTTCCTATAAAAGACCGCTGAAGCTAAAAGAGGAAATTACCAAGAATAGACTTCTTACATGGCTTATCGTTGTCCTGCCCTTTGTAATCGCCGAGACTATCACGGGAGCCGTGTCTCTTGCGACAGGCATGTTAAGTGTTCCGCCGTTGCTGGGAGTCGGGATGATAGTGGACTTGGTAATATTGGTGATGGGTTTAGTGGCTGATGGGTATACTTATAAGAAAGGTCAATAAATTGAAGAAAGTAAGCTATCCTCTTGAGAACAAAATGCGTGAGCTCATATACGAACATGAGGGAACGCAGATGCTCACCGAGCTTGAAGAGAAGATCATCGAGAAGATGGAAGAGAAACCGGAAATATCACAGGTTGAAGTTGCAAAATCATTAGGAGTGAGCAGGCAACTGGTCAACTATCATATTACCAAATTGGTCAAGGCAGGCGTGCTCAAGCTCAAAGGAAAAACAAAATCAAGAAGTTGCGCGTGCTTGCATTAAAAGCTATAAATCATTTTGTCAAAGACTTCTCTATTGTTTTGTCAAAGAGTATTCCACAAATAATAAATAATGTTGCATCCGATAGGTTAGTGGTCAAAGAGTCCTGAGGTGGGGGACTATAAACATACCAATAAGCTTTTGATCTTCGAAGGTGGAGGTGAAAAAGAATGAAAAGATTTATCACGATATTGGGAATCCTGTTAACCACAGTGATCCTTTTGAGCGGATCTGCAGTCGCTACATGGCTATATGTAGGTAGTGTAGTGTCTTCCAAAGACTGTACGAACCCCGATGAGGCAATCGGCGAGGAAGATGGTGATCATGCTACCATTGGAATAAATTCTCCACCAACATTCGGTTGGATAAACCTCAGTCTAGCTGCCCTGACCGGGATGCCCGGATACACAGCGTTTACAGTGTTTGCCAGTTCCACTGTCAGAGAGAACTATTCACTACAACAAGTTTCCTTATTGTTTCAGAAATCAACCATATGGTACGGGAACGATGATACACAGGACCAGTACTTTATCTCAGAGGGTTTAAGGCAACCGGATATCGATTTATGGAGATACTTCATTATTGAATCCGAAGAGGGTAGTACTAATGAGACTGATCCGATCTACGGTTCGGAAATCGATGCTATCGGATTTGACTTGTAGGGAAAGACCAAATATACTAGGGAACCAGATTCGTAGTTGCTAGGAGAAGGGCAGGCTCCTATGCATCTTCTTTTTTTCCTTTTTTTAGGGATAAAAAGAGAAATATATATACGGAATAACGGTAATATAAATAATAGTAGCAGTTTATGACCAAGGAGGGTTAGTACGAATAATAGATTTATCTCGATTGTGATCGTCTGCCTGCTTGTCACCGTAGGATTTATCATTTTTGAATCTAATAACGAGAGTGCTGGTAGTACCATCTATGTTGGCTCAGGTGCTGGGAATCAGACAACCTCGATACAAGACGCAATAGACAATTTCGCCAATGATGGAGATACCGTATTTGTTTACAGCGGAACCTATTACGAGAATGTGATCGTGAACAAAAGTATAAATCTAATTGGTGAGGATAGGAATAAGACCATAATCGATGGCCAGGGAATCTATGATACGGTTTTTGTAAGTGTGGATTGGGTGAATGTGAGTGAGTTATCGATTACGAACAGCGGGTACAACGCGTCGCCTGTAATTGATGCAGGTATAGAGCTTTACCATGTCCAGAACTGCAGTTTATTTAACCTCAAAGTCTTTAATAACTTGAATGGAATATATCTGAATAATTCTGATGGAAACACCATCATAGACAATACTGTATTCTCAAACGATTATGAGGGCATCCGTCTCGATCATTCTATCCTTAATAATATAACAAACAACACCTTGACCTTGAACGGCGAGAATGGCATTTTTCTCTATTTTTCCAGCGGGAACACCATCACAGGCAATAACGCCTCGGACAACGGTTGGAATGGCATCTACCTCTTTTGCTCACCGAGCAACACGGTCGTAAATAATACCTGTAACTCTAACTATAATCATGGCATCTGGCTCGCATATTCCGACAGGATCGATATAATAAACAACAATGCCTCAAGCAACCGCTATTGTGGCATCCTGGTCTATGTTTCAAGCTGGAATAAAGTCATAAACAATACCGCTTTGAGCAACCAACGAGTAGGCATTTGGATTGCTGTGCAGTCCATGGGAAACAACGTTACAGGCAATACCGCATCCTCGAACTATTGGAATGGCATCCTTCTCCTTACGGATGGCTATGGGGACAATATTGTATTCGACAACCATGTATCGTCAAACCTCGAACATGGTATACACCTTAGATATCACTCCAACGGGAATACAGTTATAGGTAACAACATTTCGAACAACGCAAATGGCATATATCTTAGTGATTCATCAGAGAACAATATAGTAGGCAACAACGTATCATTTAACAATGGATACGGAATCGGTCTTGGCTTATCCCGAAATAACCGCATCACAGGCAACGTTATTAATAACAATTCCGAGGGTATAAATCTTTCCTTATCATCGGCCAATAACGTGATGACGGGCAACAACATTTCGAACAACGGAAACGGCATTGCCATATTCTACTCCCACGACAACACAATAGTCAGCAATAGCTTCTATATGAACACTTGGTACGGCATTGACATCAAAAATGACGATAATAACACCATTTATCACAACAATTTCATTGATAATAATGGAGGGGGTGTCCAAGCGAGAGATAACAATGGTGCAAACCATTGGGACGATAGTTATCCCAGTGGAGGTAATTACTGGAACGACTGGACGACCCCTGATACGATGAGCGGTCCGAATCAGGACATACCTGGGAGCGACGGTTTCGTTGACTTGCCTTACTCCTTAGACGGAGGTGCAGGTGCAAAGGATTACTATCCGTTTACCACCATTCTCGATATCTCGCCCCCTATAATAACGAACCTGCAGCCTCCTGATGCTTCTACAATCAACAATGATACACCAACGATAGGTGCAGATTACAGCGATCCGTCAGGTATCGATGTGAGCAGTGTTGTGCTAAAAGTTGATGGCATAGATGTAACCTCGTCTGCGACGGTCACGGCAAGCAGCGTGAGTTATATACCCGCGTCAGCATTATTAGATGGTGGCCATACCGTTTATCTCGAGGTCAAGGATGTTTATGGCAACCTTGCAACAGCAACATGGACTTTTACAGTGGATACCACACCGCCTACGATCACAAACTTGCAGCCGCCTGATGCCTCAACAACGAATGATAATTATCCGACGATAAGTGCTGATTACAGCGACCCGTCAGGAATCAATGTGAGCAGTGTTGTGCTGGAAGTAGATGGTCTGGATGTAACCTCATCTGCGACGGTAACAGCAAGCGGAGTGAGTTACCTACCTGGGGTACAATTATCAGATGGCATCCATACAGTCTATCTTGAGGTAAAAGACAATTATGGTAACGTTGCAATAGCATCATGGTCTTTCACAGTAGATACCACGCCACCTATAATCACGAACTTGCAGCCGCCTGATGCCTCAACAACAAATGATAATACTCCGACGATAAGTGCTGATTACAGCGATCCATCAGGTATCAATGTGAGCAGTGTTGTGCTGGAAGTAGATGGTATTGATGTTACCTCATTTGCGACAGTAACAGCAAGCGGAATGAGTTACATACCCGGGATGGCATTATTAGATGGTATCCATACGGTTTATCTTGAGGTAAAAGATAATGTTGATAATCTTGCAATAGTATCCTGGTCTTTCACAGTGGATACAACTCCGCCTACAATCATTTTGAACGCTCCCATGAACAACTCAGTCATCCCTGCTGGGACGCTTTTAGATTTTAATATTACAGATCCAAATTTAACACAAGTCAATTATTCCATTAACGGAAGTGCGGATTTTCCATTTTCTGACCCTTACGATCTCTCAACGGGTGGCTGGACCGACGGGAACTATACAGTTCAAATCAATGCTTTAGACCTTGTAGGAAATTTAAATTCATCTTGGTATTTCTTTACTATCGATTCTAACCCACCTACGATCATTTTGAACGCTCCTGGGAACAATTCGGTCATACCTGACGGAACTGTATTAAATTTCACTGTTTTTGATATAACCTTAGTCCAGGCCAATTATTCTATTAATGGGGGAGCTGACATTCCCTTCTCTGATCCTTTCGATATCTCCACAGCAGGATGGGTAGACGGGGATTATGTAGTTCAAATCAATGCGTTGGACATTTTGGGGCATTCCAATTCTTCCTGGTATTTCTTTACGATCGATTCTACTCCGCCTACAATCACGAATTTGCAGCCACCTAATGCATTCATAACGAATGATAACACCCCAACGATAAGTGCTGATTACAGCGATCCATCAGGTATCAATGCGAGCAGTGTTTCGCTGGAAGTTGATGGCATTGATGTAACTCTCTTTGCGACGGTAACAGCAAGCGGAGCAAGTTACATACCTGGGACAGCATTATCTGATGGTATTTATACAGTTTATCTTGAGGTCAAAGACATTTATGGCAACCTTGCAACCATGATGTGGAATTTCACAGTGGATGCAACAAAACCAACGATCTCGAATCTACAACCACCTGATGCTTCAATAACGAACGATAACATTCCAACGATAATTGCCGATTACAGTGATTCCTCAGGTATCAATGTGAGTAGTGTTTTGCTGGAAGTTGATGGCATAGATGTAACCTCATCTGCAACAGTAACAGCAAGCGGAGTGAGTTATACGCCCGGAACGGCATTATCAGAAGGCGTCCACACAATTTATCTCGAGGTAAAGGATAATGTTGATAATCTTGCAACTGCAACATGGTCGTTCACTGTGGATACAACCCCGCCTATAACCACAATTAGTCCTGGTAACTATACTATCAAGTTGGGTACTCTCTTTACACTTACAGCCACCGATGGTGGAGTAGGTAGCGGTGTTAACTATACACAATATAAGATTGATGATGGTAATTGGATAGATTATTCAGCTCCGTTCTCAATAGATACATACGAATATCACAACATTACTTATCGAAGTGTGGACAATCTTGGTAACTTTGAGAATGAGAACACTCTTTCAATATATGTCCCAAAAGTTCCGATGACCACCTTAAATATCGGCACACCGCAGTACGGCACCACACCGAGATATGTCAATCAATTCACTCAATTCTCGTTCTCGGTTATTGATTACAGCGGCACAGGCTACGATACTTACTACAATATTGACACCTCTCCTTCTATTCCGTATATCGGGCCTTTTACAGTATCTACAGAAGGTGCCCATACGATCTATTACTACAGCACCGATAATCTTGGTAATATCGAGAATACGAAAGAGTTCGATATAATCGTTGATAATACACCACCTACGACTGATATCGCTATCGGAGATCCAAACTATGTTTCCGGGGATACCTGGGTCACCTCTGCTACTGAGTTTACGCTCAATGCCGTAGACGACGGTCTGATGCCTGTTGGGGTCAATCATACAAAATACAGGATTTGGGACGGAACATGGTCTGATTGGGGTATTTACCAGAATGATTTTGTACTTGGTGTCAATGATGGCATAAGATATGTTGAATTCTACAGTGTGGATTGGCTTGGTAATGAGGAACCTGTTCAGAATGTAAGTTACAGCGTTGATAACACTCTACCGATGACCACGATCTCGGTAGGCGATCCGAAGTACAAAGGTGATCCCAGCGACAATTGGAACGTGACCTCGGCTACAATATTTACTCTCTCAACTATAGATGATGGTGTTGGCCTCAATTATACAGAATATAGAATTTGGAATAACGGAAGTTGGTCTGATTGGTATATTTATGCGGAAGGATTCGAGTTGGGTTCGGACAATGGAACAAAGTACGTGGAATGGTTCAGCGTTGATTATCTAGGAAATAAAGAGATGAACCATAACCAAACATACTTTGTCGACAACATTCCTCCTGAAACAAATTATTTACTTCTACTTGAGCCTGATAATACGGAAGCTCGGATAAGTTTGATCCCAGGCGACGTAGGCTCGGGAGTGAATTTCACGAAATATCGCATAGATTCCGGGGATATGATAACATATTCAGACACCTTTGTCATAAACGAATCGGGAGAACATGTAATCTACTTCTGGAGTGCAGATAAACTCGGGAATGTTGAGAAAACGAATGAGTTTTCTGTGCTTGTGGAAGAACCAGGGACACCAACCCCTCCAGGTGACGAGGAGAAAGAGACGAACTCTAAGCCTTTGATTGCGCTGGTATTTTCAATAATTCTCCTATTGGTTGGATCGTATATTTCCTATAAAAGACCGCTGAAGCTAAAAGAGGAAATTACCAAGAATAGACTTCTTACATGGCTTATCGTCGTCCTGCCTTTTGTAATCGCCGAGACTATCACGGGAGTTGTGTCTCTTTTTACAGGCATGTTAAGTGTTCCGCCGTTGTTGGGAGTCGGGATGATAGTAGACTTGGTAATATTGGTGATGGGTTTAGTCGCCGATGGGTATATTTATAAGAAAGGGCGAAAAATCGAAGGGGCTTCCGGTAACCGGAAAACTTCGCCCAAATAACGAACCCAAATAGCAACACTTATAAAAGGGTACTACATTCACGGCGCCGAGGATGTCTGATGCCATCTGGCTATCCTTTGATACGAGGTAAAGTACACGAATGCTCACAACGAGTATCGGAGTATTCAAGCTTATTTTTCCATACAGAACTCTGGAATCAGAGTGCCGGATTGATGGACTGCAACCATCGATCTCTGCAAGATGTACGGAGATGATATAACGGCTCAAAAAAGATGGGATATTGAGCGCAGCAGAGACCGTTTTGCTCCCCATTACCTGGAGCATGAG
>CBDVCK010000144.1:0-8755 GCA_965372465.1 uncultured Thermoplasmata archaeon
CTTGCTCTTTTTCTTCCTCCTTGCCATCATCCTCTTCCTCCTCCTCTTCCTCAATATTATTATTTTTATACCCCTGTGGGTATTTTCCTGCAAGAAGGGATTTCATCATCAACTCGATCTTTGGAAGGTCCTCGATATTGCCGCTCCAATCCTCCACCTTTCCAGTATACCGCTCTTCCACATCCTCTACAAAAAACTTCATCTTCCTATAGAACGGTTTGGAGAGCGCGCCCGAGAGAAACCCTGCCAAAATTAGATGATTCCCTCTGTAAATAAGCACTGTCTTATCCCCATAATCCAAACGCTTTAGGTGCTCCTCCTCCCCTCCAAATGAATCCCTGATAAACTCCTGCACGGCAACGAACATCCCTGCAAGTATGTCCTCATCTTGCTCGTCACCTTTTTCGTAATCACGTTCGGTACCTGCATGCTCGATCAAAAGACCGGATTTGGTGATCAAAAAGAGATCCTCAAGAACGTATATCCCACGTGTGATCAAAAAAAGAACCAGAAGAACAACAATAAGGATAATGGGAGGTACGGACAGCAACCAGGCCCCTATATCAGGAACCACGGTAGGTGATTCGATTATCACGTTCACGGCTGTCGTGGTTTCAAGCTCCCCGTCGCTTACGGTAATCCATACCGTATCTTCGGTTACGTTTTCCGGGTAATGGAAGATAAGCACGTATCCCACAAGCTCCACGTAGGCTCCGGCAACACTCACCGATAGATTGGAGAGCTCGTTGTCAATATCCGATATATACAGGCTCAGATCAAGCACCCACTCCTCTCCCTTTTTGCCAACCTGAAGCGGAATATCCGAAATCAAGGGGCCGTCGTTTACAGGAAGAACTGTAACCATTATGATATCCACCAAAAATGCCCCTGAATCATCTTCGGCTGTGATCATAATCATCTCCCAGCCGAACCAGTTCGGAGGAGATGAAATATCTATTGTGTTGTTATCGTGTATCGTAATTTCTATGTACTCGCTATCGTAAGTGTAGGTTAGAGTATCGCCTTCCCAATCAAAGAAGTAATCGTCCAGATCATACACATATGTGAGATTCTCATCCTCGTTAAACGTGACATCGTCCAAAGACATCAATGATTCAGGGGGATAATTGCCAGTGACATACACATCGATCTCCTGGGAGGTTGTCTGAGCTCCATCCGAGACATAAATCGTAAGGGAAACCGTATAGGGGTATGATTGCCCATCCCAGGAATCAGGGTAAAAGAGGGTGAGGCGGGTTCTGTTCACTGTTACGTTGTTGTCATTCGAAGTTGTGATTGTAAGCTCCTCGATTTCGTTGTCCCTGTCTGAAATGAACCAGACAAGATCAAAGACATAGGAGCGGTTGTAATGGACATGTAAATCAGGAAGCTCCTTTATCTGTGGGGGATCGTTTTCCGGAATCACGGTTACTTTGATTGTCTGCTCGGCAACGGCACCCAGTGTATCCTTTGCCCTGAAGGTAACCATCTGCGTACCCCCCCACTCTCCAGTGGCTGAGAAATCCACTGAATGGTCTTCATGTATCATGATATTCACAAAAGATGATCCAACACTCATCTGGAGGGTATCTCCGTCAGGGTCAGTGAAGTATTCGTCAAGGTCGAAGTAGTTAAGCTTGACTTCGTTTTCATTGAGTGTAATATCAGGAAGCCTGGATACAGTCTGAGGGGGATTGTCAGAAGTGATGGTAACCTTAATAAGTTTGGATCCTGTGTAGTGCCCGTCAGATACTGTAAGTGTCACGTACACATCAGTTCCAAGCATGCTCCGTGGATAATTGTAGGTCACCGTAAATCCATTTTGAGTGACATGATTCGAATCTTCAACAGTCAAGGTAAGCTGGGATAATGTATTGTCCACATCAAGCATATATGGAGTGTAGTCAAAGGACATGGGGTTGTCATAGTGCACAATGAGGTTGGGTGCGTCCCCAATTCGGGGTGGGTCGTTCACTGGAGTCACGTTGATCCAAGCATTCTTAGAGACCAGATGCCTGTCCTTGTCCATGAGCCAGTATGTGACCTCCATATTACCGAACATGTCGTTTTTTGAATAAAATGCAATAACGTGATTTCCAGTTATGTTTTCATTCAATGTCCATATAATATTTGTATCCACTCCAGTCAAATACCATTGAAGGGTATTGATCCCCTGGGGATCGTAGGCATATGATGAGAGATCAACAGTGTGTAGACCAAAGTCCTCGGTAAGGTGGATATCCGGTATGGATTCTGTTATCTCAGGGTCCTCGGGTGCCAATACCTCAAAGGATACGGAGCGGTTTAGAAGTCCGAATATGGCAAGCACTGTGCCTGAACCAGAGGCCGCAGCAGAGAAGTTTGTTGAGTAACCCAAAGAAGGACTCACGGAACCTATCAAAGGCTCTGACGAGAACCAGGTCACTTCCACATCCCAAATATAGCCAATGGAGTTGTTGTATGCGGCTGCATAGAAAGTATCTGATTCGGTTACGTTGTAGGTCATGTTGACTGCGACTTCACCACCACCATTGGATGCTGTATGTATCAGAATGTAATCCACAGTGGGGGGAGGCGGGGTCATCGTGAATTGGTGCAGTCCTGATTGGTTCAGGTTTGCGCTGGTGTCGTTTACGATAATTGTGTAGTTGTGTCCACCAGGTTCATCATAGATGGTTGAATAGTACCATGTATTCCCACCTGCCAATGTCATGTTTTCTAAAATATATGAGTCATCCGGAAATGTGATGTTGAGCGTGACTTCAAAAATTCCTATGTCATCTGCTATGTTAACTGTGATGTTGACCTGGTTTCCTATTACTTGGGTCAAGGGGTTTGCATTGGCATTGCTTATTTCTGGGAGGTCGTTGTCCTCAACATCCAAGTTATTTTCTCCGGTTTCGTTCCAGTTTAATCCCAAATCAACCGCACTGATATTGTAATGAAGAGCAAGGGCGTTAGCAGGAACAGAAATCGAGTAATTGAAATTCCCGCTGCCCAAATCGTTCATTGTTACATTCATAGGTGTGGTGTTTCCGGTCGTGGTCTCGAACCAGAAATAAGCGTGAACTTCACTTACATTGATATTATCTGTGGCCTGCGCTGTAAATAGGAAGGATTCACCTGTGGTTGGAGAACCTGCGGTTGTATCAGTGAGAGCGGGAACATCGTTATCCTGCACATTTGGTGCTGTCTCTCCAGTCTCATTCCAGTTATCACTAGTGTCGTTTGCCGAGATGTTGTAGTACAGGACAAGGGCATCTGATGGGACATCAATCTGGTAAGTGTAGTTGCCATCGCCAATATCGTTCATGGTGACGTTCTGGGCAAGTGTAAATCCTGAAGTTGTGTTGAAATAGTAATATAAGTACACTTCATAAATATCGATATTATCTTGTGCTTCAATCCTAATCAATATGGGCTCGCCAGTGGTTGGAGTTCCAGAGGTTGTATCAGATAATTCAGGAAGATCGTTATCCACAACATTCAACGTGTTCGTACCTGTTTCATCCCAGTTATTGCTGGGGTCCTTTGCTGATATGTTGTAATGAAGTGCCAAAGCATTATTTGGGACATCTATATCCTTCAAATAAGCTGGGTCCATGGATATATTGTGGGGTCCATCGATTCCTCCGCCGAATAGGTCGAACCAGTAATAGAGGTAAGTTGAGTCAACATCGATATTGTCGGTTACAGTGGCTGTGATTGTAAAGATATCCCCGGTTGTGGGCATTCCGGACGTCGTGTCAGTTATTTGCGGTATGTCGTTATCCATTACATCCAAAAAAGTAGTTCCAGTCTCGTTTTCGTTATGGCTGAAATCATTGGCTGATATATTGTAGTATATTCTTTCTGCATCCGAAGGAACCGGGACATCCTTTGTGTAACCCGGGTCCATAAGCACTTTGAATGGCCCAAGGGTTCCTGCGGGATATAGATCAAACCAGTAGAATACATACACCTCGTTTACGCCGAAGTTATCTGTGACAGTGGCATTTATTGTGAAAAGCTCACCTGTGGTGGGTGTTCCTGAGGTTGTATCTGATAACTCAGGTAGTACATCCTCTATAACCGCAGTGACATTGATGGAATCTATTCTTTGAGTGTTATTTTGGGAGTATATTGTAACGGTAACCCATGATAGCTCATCAGCAACTGCCAGAACGGACGAGGAAATATTAAGGGTGTAACTTCTTGTCTCCCCGGGATTCAGGGTGATACTATCTCCGTCGTTTATTATTGTCCATGAAGCATTCTCTCTCAATTCCCACATCCAACCTCCCGGAATTAATGTGATAATATCGAAATCGTATGTATCAATGATATTGCCATCGTTTTGGAGCTCTAACCACCAGGTTGCGTTGGTTCCCGAGACAATGATTGTAATGTTCTCCTGCGCTCCACCCGGAATATCAAGGTATACATCCTCTCCACTGCCTTCCAGCAACAAATCAGGCCTGTGGACAAGGTGAAACACGTACACTTTTCCAGCATCTGTATTACCGCCGTCATCGAAATATGGCGCACCCACAATTATCTCATCATAACCTGAAGCATCGCTATCGATATCGCCTGCCCGGGATACAGACCATCCGAAACTGTCAGTGGTATCCTCACCAATGGATATGAAATTGGCATTACTGGCTATGAGGTTTGGAGACATTGAAGTACTCCCAAAGAAAACGTAGATTGTCCCGTTTGACGAGGCATCTGGTGCTCCAATTATAATGTCGTCATTTCCATCGATTGATACATCACCTGCATATGAAACAGAGTACCCGAATTGGTCACTTGGGGATTCTCCTGTGAGGGTGACGTTCGCGATATCCCCATTATCGAGTTCAATGAACCCATCCAATATACTTTCATCACTTAGGTAAACCCCATGGAAAATATATGCAGAACCTTTGGCGCTTGTATTCTGCGGTGCTCCTATGATTATGTCATCACAGCCATCCTTGTCCAGATCACCTGCCCAGGCAACCGACCATCCAAAGTCTTCACCTGGGGTGCCGTTTATCAAAAGGGCGGGATGGTTCATTTCGATTGTGACATCGTAAAGGGTTGGAGAAAGGGTCATATTTGTGGTTTCGAATACTACTTGGTATTGGATCCATTGGTTGTTGGGGCTTGTAATCCTTTCACCGTTATCATACCAATTTGACCATGAACTCCATGTGGAGTTGTCCGGGGATGTTCTGGTCCTGAGTTTCAGTGTGGTTCCTAATGGAACATCTGCATTCCACCTTATTCGGCCCCAGGAGATGTTTTTGCCTGCGTCGTAAGGTACGGAAATCAGGTGGCCCGAGGTGTCTGTGTAGGCGAGGTCGAAGCGCTGGCCGTTGTCGCGGGTTGAGTTGATTTCTACATTCTGTTCTTTAGTCCAGTTTGTGCCGTTCCAGAGTTGAACGCCAATGTCATCTTGAGGGCCGATTCCATCAAATACTAAATACATCATCAATATATCAAGAGATTGTGGATCCTCATCTAGCTTTATCCAAAAAGGGAATCCAGAACCCGGATTTGGATCTTTTGCAGTCAGTTCTGTTGTATTAACTGTCGTTCCGTTCACAGTTCTATAACGGGGGCCTTCAATATTTTCACCGTATACTATCAAACCCTTTTTGTTGCCCTTTGATTCCCAGGCCACATCGAAACATCTCCAGTCCGCTGGTTGAGAGTTCGTAGTTACCATTTCAGAGGTTCCCCATGTTGTACCATCCCACACTATTGCTTCAATATCATCGATTTGATTGATATAGGCTTCGAGGATATAATTTGAATTTTGTTCTGAGGCCAATTTCATAAATCGTACGATATCCAGTGAAGTCCCCCAGCTTCCTTCAGCCTCTGTCCAATCCCCTTTCCATCGTCTATGCTCAATGTTACCAAGATTGTCAGACCATGCGATAAAACCATGACCACTTTGCGACTCATAAACAGCGTCGAAACATTGGTATTGATTTACAGCAGCATTTGTCTCTACTACCTGCACATCTCCCCAGGCATCCCCATCCCATACCTGTGCATAGATATCTGAATTGGCATCCAAAGTCACCATCAATATCTCATCCGAATTTGGATTTGAAGCTAATACCACCCAGTAAATGTCTCCGGTTCCGATACCTTGTGCATCCTGCTCAAGACCCCAATCCGTTCCGTTCCATGTCCTGTATTTCGGAAATAGATCCCCACTGGATTGATTGTAGTATGCAACTAGTGCATCCCCTGAATTGGATTCATAAGCAATATCAAAGCACCTGTAATTCGCATTTGCAGATACATCCACAAGCTCCAAAACAGAGCTCCAGGATAATCCATCCCAGACCTGGACATTGACATCCAACCCCGAATCAAGAACACCAAGAACCTTTTCGTTCTTTCTTACCGTGCCAGACTCGAGTTCAAACCAGTAATTGTCATCTGCATCCGGTGCTGCAGAATCGCTCCAAGAACCCCATGTGGTATGATCCCAGGTTCTGATTCTCGGAATATTGCTGTAGCTTCCATTATAGGCCATCATCGCCTTTGTATCATAGAAGGTCTCCAGCTCAACCTCTCCACCAGCCAAGGTTTTCATGTGCACCTTTGTCCCACCATCAAAATCCGCTTGAGTTGTCTGAACCCACGCGTTCATTGGATCTCCGCCAAAGTATATATAAACCCTGTCCGCACCCGGTACTCCAACAACCACATCATCATAGCCATCATCATTCACATCCCCCGCACCTGAAACCGAGAATCCGAAATTATCTCCTGGATTCTCCCCGAAAAAAGTTGCATTTGCATCATTAATATTGAGGAGAGGGAGCATGGGGTCGTTTCCATAGAAAATACAGACCTTCCCAGTTTGGGTGTCATTTCCAAATACACCAATAATTACATCATCGAAACCATCGTCGTTTACATCCCCTGCCATGGAAACTGAAGAGCCGAAAATATCTCCACTGCTTTCACCAACCAATATCACATCGCAATCGCTTGCATTTAGGTAAGAGGGTAATGAACTGCTTCCAAATAGGATGTAAGCAGAACCAGTATCAGTATTATTCCCAGGTGCACCGATTATGGTATCATTGAATCCATCACCATTAACATCCCCGAAACCAGACACATCCCAGCCGAACCTGTCTCCTTGGATGGAACCGTTTATGGTCACATTCGCGTTAGCAGCTGAAAAAGCTCCAGTAAACCATGAGCCTCCATAGAAGATATAGGCCCTGCCTCTCTCTATATCATACCCAGGAGCACCTACGATAACATCATCGAAACCATCACCGTTCACATCACCTGCATTAGAGACATTCCACCCGAAGTAATCGTCCGAAGCCCCTCCGGATACGGTAACGAAGGCGCTCTGGCTACCTATTCCAGGGGGTGTTAAAATCATGATTGCTAATGGCAAAAATAGGATTAAAAGGACCAATATCTTGCTGGAGAATGCACGGGTGGTATTCCTTGGTCTCAATGTGGTCATCCCTCCTATTTAAATTAGGTTTAACGTATATTGTTACGCTTAGTTCTCTCATCCAATATATACAACCATAAACGTGGGGATAAATATACTTTTCGCAGATTGATTCTGGCTTTCTGTAAATATTTTACTAAATATTTCTTTTTAAACCCTTATCAATGCCAAGCAAATTGTGGATATTTATGGATTCAGCTCATCCTGTAAGGAAATCAATGATTTACTCCAAAAGTATATGCCCCCAATCCCTGGAGGAAAATATATATATCGTAGCTTAACTATAAGTCCACAATAAGGGGTTCAGTCCAAACCGTAGGTGGTTAAGACATGACTGATTTATCAATAATTGATTGGGTTATTATTTTAACAACAATTGCCATATTTATTATTAGCTTTATTTTACTGCTTTACGGCCAAAAAATCGCTAAAAAAAACTATTCACAACTTAAATCTGAAAAATATCAAAAACAAGCTGATTTACAACGTTACATAATAATCGGTTTGATTGCAGCGATTTTTGTTCCCGAAATGTTATTCTTTGGATTAGAATGGTTTATTTACTGGGTCAGAACTCAAAATATTACGTATTGTATCTATCTTATCGCAGATATTAGCCTAATGATATTATTAGCCAGTTCCCTTCGATTATTGGATTTGTATTTAAAACTAAAAAGTTATTCACAAAATCTTATTCCTAAATAACTTGAGATACCCTGAACTTTATAATAGATTTTAAATATTATCAAAACAATACCAAATCCCGCTTTAAACGCTAGAAATAAGCGAAAAACGAAGGGACAATCAAATAGGTTAGAAAAGCCCGGTTTCTTAGATTATCGAACCTGAAATATAATGAATCCTAGTTCTGGGTTCTGACCAAGAGGAGGAGAGGTAAGATGAACCTTATAAAGAATTTCTCTAAAACGAGGGTATCGACGACAGCTTTTGCAGTATTCAGCGTGGCAATAATGCTTTTGACGAACCTGTCGTATATTACTCAGGCTGAAGAGATCCATGTGGATGTGAACACCCAGCTCCCTTTCACAAAAGAATGGGATGAATGGAAAATCGTGAATCTGCATCTTGAAAATGTGACCGAGGATATGATAATCGTTATAGCTTTCGAAAATGTGACGGTTGTGAATGGTAATTCTTTTGGTAGTTACGGTTCATTAGACGATTTATATACGATATTTGTGTTTACTTTAGGGGCGAATGAAAACATTAGTTTCAATGCTTACGCAGGCATGAAAATGACAATCTACAGCATCGAAAGAAACGGCA
>CBDVCK010000145.1:0-8752 GCA_965372465.1 uncultured Thermoplasmata archaeon
GTCATTGTAATATGTATTTGTGATCGTGGGTCCCATTCCCAATTCCCAGGTAAAGGTCATATCATCGCTGCCCGGATCTTGGGCAACAGCTTCGAATACAGCAGATGAGCCCTCGTCAATATTTGAAGGGATATTAATCTCGGTAATAGATGGAGCGAGATTATCCACTGCAATTGTTGTTGTAAAAGTGGTTGTTCCCCCGTCATCATCTGCTACTGTCAGGGTTAAAGTAAAATTGTAGTTATCTCCATAGGTATGTGTCACTGTATCTGAGGCATCGAATGGAAATGTACCCAACGGGCTTTTGATTTCGTTTGTTGCAGGGTCGTAAACTGGCTCGGAGCTTGAGCCATCATTGTAGTGCGTATTTGAAATTGTGGGTCCGTACTCGAAATCCCAGGTAAACGTTAGATCGTCGGTTCCGGGATCAGTAGTTTCAGCTTCAAAGGTGAGTTCCTCTCCCTCATCACCTGGAGGTGTTATTGTTATTGTAATAGTGGGGGCTACATTATTTACAGTGACAGTAGTATCATAAGATGCTGTTCCTCCATCGTCATCCTCGACAGTCAATGTAACTGTATAGGTTCCCTCATCTCCGTAGGTATGGCTCATAGAATCCACAGCCGAGAAGGGATATGTTCCCAGGGGACTTCTAATTTCATTTGAGGAAGGATCATACACAGGCTCAGGATTAGTTCCATCATTGTAATATGTGGTTACAGTGTCAGATGTTCCATCCCCCCAGTCCCAGGTGAACGTAAGGTCGTCGCTTCCGACATCGGAGGCAGTTGCCTGGATGTTTAATCCAGAACCTTCATTTGTTGAGAACGGACCAAAAGAATTGATGGAAGGATCGACATTATTGACAGTTATTTGGGTGGTTTCAGTGGTAGTTCCACCGTCGTCATCTTCCACAGTAAGGGTAATAGTATAAACTCCATCATCGCCGTAGACATGACTCACGTTATCTTCTGCGGTGAATGGAAATGTGCCTTGAGAACTTTTGATTTCATTTGTAACTGGATCGTATACAGGCTCTGGATTTACTCCATTGTTGTAATAGGTGGTAATAGTATCAGGTGTTCCGTCGCCCCAATCCCAGGTGAATGTGAGGTCGTCGCTTCCGGGATCGGTTGCAGTTGCTGTGAATGTAACAGGGGAGCCTTCATTGCATACATTAGAATTTGGAGGTGAATATTTTATTGTGGTAAAGTCAACCCCTGTACCTATACCTTTACTTCCTCCGGTAATATAGACATTTCCAAAAGGATCAGCGGTAATGGCTCTGGCCGCATCAGCTCCATTCCCAGGTCCATTATATCTATTTACATAAAGTTCATTCCCGTCTAGATCATATATGATTGTAGCATAATCGTTATATGTGGGATATTGTAGATTGCTACTACCTGTAACAAATACAAAACCTTGTGGAACTACCTCTATTGCATAAGCATGATCGGAATAATCTGCTGCTCCATCGTACCTTGCAGTCCAAAGTAGATTACCATACAAATCATAACATACAGTAAGATATTCATAGTCGCCTCCATAATAACCATTTCCAGTTACAAAAATTTTTCCAAAAATATCAACAACTATATCATACGCGTTTTCATTTGTACTTCCCGTATCAGTCCTTGCTACCCAAAGTTGAGTTCCAGATGAATCATATGCAATTGTTGTAATGTCGCTATTATATGACGGAACACCATGACTCGATCCGGTCACATAGATAATCCCAGAGGAATCTATCGACATAGCCCACACTTCATCTTCTAAACCTGCAGGGCCATCATATCTCATTACCCACAACTCATTGCCATTAGAATCATAAGCAACTGTAGCATAGTCAAACTTATCATTTAGACCAATACTATGCCCTGTCACGTAAATATTTCCTGTAATCTCATCTACTGCGATATCATAAGCTTCATCCTTACCATTTTCAGGTCCATTGTATCTTCCAACCCAAAGTTGATTTCCAAAGGAATCATAGGCTATGGTAACATAATCATAATCAGTACCAATACCACTGCTTAATCCCGTTACAATAATATTTCCGTTTGGACTAATGACCATTGCTTCTGCATTGTCACGTCCATCTCCTGGTCCATTATATTTTGTTACCCAACGTTGATTACCATTGGAATCATAAGATACAGTTGCGATATCTTTGCCTTCTTCATTATCATAAGGGAATCCTACTGAACGACTTTTTCCTGTAACATATATATTTTCTGAGGAATCAACGACAATGTCATAGGGATAATCACCATGGGAAATATCACAGGGCTCTGCAGGTCCGTCATACCTAGCCACCCATAGCTCATTTCCAGAAGAATCATAAGCCACAGTGGCATAATCCGAATCATCACCAATATAACTATGACCGGTGACGTAAATATTTCCTGAGGGGCCTGTGGTAACGGCATTACCCCAGTCCGTATCAGCCGCACCATCATATCTTACTAACCATTCCTCAGTTGCACCCCCACTTGTTGGCATCCCATTCATGGTCATTTCATTAAATGTCGGTTTTACATTATCAACTGTTACAGTAGGGGCCTTCGTGGTTAACCCACCGTCATCATCCGCAACTGTAAGTGTTATTGTGTATTCCCCATCATCACCGTAGGTATGCGTTTGTGTGTCCGAGTTGGAAAATGGGAAGGTTCCATCAGGACTTTTGATCTCATTTGTTGAGGGATTATATACAGGCTCTGGAATATCCCAATTATTGTAATAAGTTGAAATTGTCTGAGAAGAACCATCACCCCAATCCCATGTGAAGGTTAGATCATCGCTACCTGGATCCGTTACGGAAGAAGTGATTGAAATTTGTGAACCTTCCTGAATTGTATAAGGGCCGAATGATGAAACAGTTGGATCTACATTCTCCACAGTCACGAGCATTGTATCAGTATCGGTAAGCTCTGTAACGTTTTCCACGATCTCTGAGATTTCTTCATAGATCTCGTCAAGAACCGAAGGGTCAACTGCAGCAAAGTATATTCCATCTGTAATACTGGCTATATCCTTAAGAAGTTGTTCTGTATCGATTGTAATATCCAAACCGATTGTAAATATTCTTATCCCCCTTTCTGCTGAGATATTTGCCTCCTGCCTGCATATCAGGTTATCTGTAGGATCATTGTTCTCGGCATCTGTAAGAAGAATGATAATGGGAACATGATTCGTGGGTTTTCCATAAATTCGATGCTCCTCATTTGACATATTGAGTCCGGTTGAAATAATGGTGGCACCACTGCTGTCTATCAATTCGAGATTATCAAAGATTTTTGTGTAATTCGTGCTAAAATGATCGCCTTGAGGCCATCCATCCGGTAAAAGTGTGGCTTCTGAATCAAAATCAATTACAGCAGCTCTATCTTCTAAAATTAATTTCTTCACATAAATCTGTGCTGCCTCTATTCTCAGGTCATATGGATCTTTCCAATTCATGCTTCCCGAACTGTCCATAACGAAAACGCAGTCCTGGTCAACTCTGAGCTCTGTGGTGCTCGAAGTTTGTGCTTTTACTGTCAGAGTGACTTCGTAAACTCCGTCATCACCGTATATGTTGGTTGGAGTTGGGCCAGAGGCATCAACGTCATTTGTGGGGTTGCCGTCTCCGTCGGAATCCACATTCGAATCGAAGTCCCACTCATAGGAATCGATTGTTCCATTGGGATAGTATGAGTCAGTACTATCGAATTGTACGATTTGACCTTCGTTTACTGTCTGGTCAGGGCCTGCGTCGGCTACAGGAGGTTGGAATTGTGAAGAGATGACAACAGAACATGTATCTGAGTCCGAAGCACCATTATTGTCAGTAACTGTTAGTGTTACTGTATATGTCCCAGGATTTGAGTAAACATGTGTTGGTCTTACTCCACTTTCATGTGATGATCCATCACCAAAATCCCAATCATAAGTAAGGGTGGGAGCACCATTGGAATAAAAGATATCTCCCCAGTTATCATCACGGGGATCTTTCCAAGCGATATGGGGATTGCTGTTACTATCCAAAGCGATGGTGGGATTCTCTATACCTCTTGTTGTTATATCGTTTACCTTAATATTTTCTCGAAAAGTCAATCCTCCATCCGTTGAATATGAGAAGTATACCTCACCCATCCCACTCCTCCAATCTTTCCACACAACATAAACATCACCGTGGGAATTCACAGCGATTTGTGGATCGCATTGCGTGGAAGAAACCGGGTCTTCATTTACGATTACATTATGCCCAAATGACAGCCCCCCATCTGTGGATTTAGCTAGATTTATTTCGAAATGGCCTGCCCGTAAATCCTGCCAAACAACATAGATGATTCCTTCATTGTCAACCGCAATTGACGAATGGCCTTGACGGGTATCCCCTATATCATCATTCACTTTAATATCATTTGAAAAGGTATTTCCGAAATCATCGGACATAGAGAAATATATATCATTATTCCACGAATTCCTCGCATCGGTCCATGAAATAAAGGTATGACCATCTGCATTGATATCCATTGAAACAATTCTCTCGGAGCCATGGGTTATATCATCACTTACTCTTACATTGGATTCGAATGTTGCTCCTCCATCAGTGGATTTTGAGAAATAAATATCACTTCTAGTGTCGGGATCTCTCACATCTTGCCACGTCAGAAATATTGTGTCATTTTCATAACATCTTATAGCAATTGGAGAAACTGTGATACCAACTGCACCAGGAACATCATTTGCTTTTACACTTGGCCCAAAAGATAGACCCCTATCAGTTGATTTTGCAAAATATGCACCTTTGACCCGAGTGGCATCAACATAATCGATAAAGTCTGCCCATGCAACTAACACTTCAAGATTCTCATTCATCGTAATAACAGGAGAACTTTGACTCTTGTCTGTGGTATCTTGATTTACCCGAACATTAGTATTGAAGGATTGACCCATATCGTCGGAATTAGCGTAATAAATATCCATCCCGTAAGTGCCCTCGTTCCTATAGTCTTCCCAAACTACATGAATCATATCCTCGGAATCCACTGCAATAGTGGGGTAGAATTGACCAACTTGTGTTAAACCATCATCGTTTACCTTGATATTTGTTCCAAAAATATAGTCTCCATCAGGATCGTATGAACCAGAACCATCAAAAGTTATAGCATCCCCTACATTCCCTGTCTGGTCGGGGCCTGCATCTGCGACGGGGAGCTCGTTTGCTCCATTGAACATCACGATATTATCTGCAAATTGGAAGTTGTCATACGGGCCGTCTCCATCGCCATCCCTCAATTGGAAATCGTCCAGCACCTGGGTATCTCCGAACACGAGAACATCTGCTCCAGGCCTCGATGGAGAATTTGGCATTTGGTCCACGGCCACAATATCATTTCCCAGGTTATCCCTTACAAGACTTTTTGCAGTTCCAGAAAGTGTAAGGGAAGATACACCCCCTCCGTCCATGTCTAAAGCTGCTATTCCCTGGGTTAGCTGATCGCTTGTCATATCAGTTGCTGCAGGTGTAATTGAACTCAGGACATCATCGGAATTCTGATAGATTCCCACACCAATATTCAAGAGCAGGTTATTTACTGTGTTGACTCCATAGGCGCCACTGTGATCCCCCATGACAACAAGCCTTCTGCCCTGGTTTAGGAATTCCTGGACCTCATCTATTTGGGAAGAGGAAAAATAATGAGTGCCGGAATCGTCCCTATCACCAGGCATGATAAGGAAAATGACCCTATAGGCGTTCAGATCCCCAGGCCATGCAGAGGAATAGGTCGTTGGGTATCCCCGTCCGTTGTAATAAGTCTGCAAATCATAAAACGTCGCGCTATCCCCCCAATAACCAGGTGCAGCTCCTCCATTCCCATAATACAAAAGGACCTCTTTGGAGGTAATACCTGAAGATAGAATCAACGGTGGCTCAAGGTAATTTATAACGTTCGTTGATAACGAACCGTTCATTACCATCATTACACAAAAAATCAAAGTTACCGTCTTGGCTTTCATTCTCGCCGCTCCCCTATCGTCAGCCTTAATAGAAACACCCTTCCAAGTGTCCCCTTCCAGGCTTATGTGGTATAAATGGTTGTAATGTATATTTATAATTTTAGCTATAGAATAATATGGAAATCCCAAACTGGAGAATAACGAGATTGTTTACAATAACCATGGGGACATAGTGAACCAAAAACTCCTTCCTACCCCCCGGGCCAGTACAACTCGATGAACTTCTTATCAATCCTTGTCAACTGCTCTTTGGGCAATGTAGCCAATAACTCCCATCCAAGACCCAGGGTCTCTTCGATTGACCTGTCCTCGTCCTCGGTCTGGGCAATGAACCTGTTCTCGAAGATGTCTGCGAACTGTAAGAACTTTCTGTCCCTGGGAGTGAGAGCCTCCTCACCAACAACGGCAACAAGCTCCCTTAAATCCACACCCTCTGCATACGCTGCATACAACTGATTGGAAAGGCCGTCGTGATCCTCCCTTGTTCTCCCTTTCCCTATTCCCTGCTTCATCAACCTGGAAAGACATGGTAGAACATCCACAGGAGGCCTGATTCCGCGTCTGTGAAATTCTCTGGAAAGTACGATCTGACCTTCTGTGATGTACCCAGTCAAATCGGGTATGGGATGGGTAATATCATCATCAGGCATGGTCAAAATAGGAATCTGGGTTATTGTTCCCTCTTTACCAAATATCCTTCCTGCCCTTTCGTAGATACTGGCCAGGTCAGTGTACATGTAACCGGGATATCCTCTTCTCCCAGGCACTTCTTCGCGAGCCGCTGCAATCTCTCTTAAAGCCTCGCAGTAATTGGTCATGTCGGTTAGAATAACGAGCACGTGCATGCCGTTATCGAAGGCCAAAAATTCGGCTGCAGTAAGGGCCATCCTCGGGATGATGATCCTCTCGATTGCAGGGTCATCTGCAAGATTCAGGAACAGAACAGCCCTTTCAAGTGCGCCGGTTCTTTCGAAGTCATGGATAAAGAAGTTGGCCTCTTCAGCCGTTATTCCCATGGCGCAGAAGACCACTGCGAACTCCTCCTCCTGACCTTTTACCTTGGCCTGACGGGCAATCTGGGCAGCCAGACTGTTGTGGGGCAATCCCGAAGCCGAGAAAATCGGAAGCTTCTGACCTCTAACCAGAGTATTCAACCCGTCAATTGTTGAAATCCCGCTTTCAATGAACTCCCTTGGGTACTCCCTTGCAGAGGGATTGATTGGCAGGCCGTTAATGTCCCTTCTTTCCACAGGAATTATCTCAGGACCGTCGTCAATGGGCCTTCCTGTTCCGTCGAACACCCTGCCCAGCATGTCCACTGAAACTGGAAGCTTCATTGTCTCTCCTATGAAGCGAACAGAGGTACCTTTGGTATCAAGACCCTTGGTGCCCTCGAAAACCTGGACAACGGCAGTCTGTGTCCTTGCCTCAAGAACCTGCCCCAGTCTTTCGCTTCCGTCGGATGCTCTGATCCGCACGACCTCTCCATAGGCTACCCCAGAGACCTTCTCTACAACCATGAGCGGACCTGCTATTTCAGAAACCGTAGTGTACTCCTTACTTTTCGATGTATCGGGTTGAGCCATTTTTATTCACCCCCCAGGGAAGCGATCTCTTCAATTATTTCATCCTCTATATCCTTGAAAACATCAGCAAAGTTATCGTTATTCACGGTTGCCATTCTGCCTATGCTCTCCCTGCAGCTCATGGCTTTCAGCTTCTCGACGGAAACCCCCTTTTCTATGGCAGCGTCCAGGAGATCATAATAGTGAAGCATAATTCGCAACATCTCGTACTGTTTTGCTGCAGGGCAGTATGTGTCAATATCGTGGAAGGCGTTCTGCTGAAGGAAGTTCTCGCGAATCGCCCTGGCTCCCTCGAGCACAGCTTGGTCTTTTGGGGGCAGCGCGTCAGGTCCCACAAGCTGAATGATCTCCTGCAGTTCGTTCTCCTTTTGAAGCATCTGCATGGACCTTTTTCTCATTTCAAACCATTCGCCACCAACCTCCTTTGCCCACCAGTCCTTGACATGATCAACATATAGTGAATATGATCTGAGCCAATTGATTGACGGAAAGTGCCTTCTGTCTGCCAAATCCGCATCCAGTGCCCAGAAGACCTTGACGATCCGAAGAGTATTCTGGGTCACAGGTTCCGAGAAATCACCACCTGGTGGAGACACCGCACCAATAACGGTAATGGAGCCAACTTTCTCCTTACTGCCAACCACCTGCACGATGCCAGCTCTCTCATAAAACTGGGCCAGTCTGGATGCAAGATATGCAGGATAACCCTCCTCACCAGGCATCTCCTCTAGCCTTCCTGAAATTTCCCTCATGGCCTCGGCCCATCGTGAGGTGGAGTCTGCCATGAGAGCCACATCATAGCCCATGTCCCGATAATATTCAGCAATAGTAATACCTGTGTAAACACTTGCCTCTCTTGCCGCAACAGGCATGTTACTTGTATTGGCAATAAGCACAGTTCTGTTCATGAGGGGCTCGCCGGTTCTCGGGTCCTCGAGCTTTGGGAACTCCCTAAGAACATCTGTCATTTCGTTTCCTCTTTCACCGCAGCCCACATAAACTATGATATCTGCATCGCACCACTTGGCAAGCTGGTGCTGGGAAACGGTCTTGCCTGTTCCGAAACCACCTGGAATAGCTGCCGTGCCGCCCTTTGATATCGGGAAGAAGGCATCAAATATCCTCTGCCCGGTAATAAGCGGGAGCTTGGGGTCCAG
>CBDVCK010000146.1:0-8720 GCA_965372465.1 uncultured Thermoplasmata archaeon
AAAGATATCGATGTTACCGCTCCAATCCGATATGTATTTCCCGTATCTTTCATTTATATTTTTAGTAATATTCCTCATCTTTTCCCTTATGGATTCCATTTCTTCGCCTTGACCTATTACTACTAAAAAATAGGCATCCCCCTCTTCAATGAGTATCTTATATCTCCCGTGATCAATGGTTTTGAGTTCATCATCATGACGGAGTGACACCTTGAAGAACATTTTAATTGCTGTGAACATGGAACCAAAAATATCTGAATCCATACCAATGGTGCCTGTAAAATTATAGTGATATATGAGGGTTCCCTCGTCCGTTAACAGATAAATCTGTGCAGGTTGAAACGGTTTTTGTTGTTTTTCGGGATTTTGGCTGCTAAGTGCGAATTCCAGGGAGTTGAGAAGTTCTTCTTTTTTTATGGGTTTTGTGAGGTAATCCACAGATCCTTTTTTCATGGCATCTACTGCGGTCTTTACATCCACATAACCAGTTAACATGATAACAGGTACCTGCTTACAGTTCTCATTAATATACTTCAAAACTCCGAATCCATCGATCTTCGGCATTTTTATATCAGTTATTACCACTGACACATCCTGAATCCGAAGAACGTTTATTGCGCTTTCTCCGTTTTCCGATAGTACTACATTATAACCGTTTTTCTCCAAGTGAAGTTTTAAAATATCACGAATGTATTCTTCATCATCCGCGACGAGGACGGTTTTCTTTTTGGCTGAGTTCAAGTCTTGCCTCCTTGTGCCCTCGGCTACAAGGAATTAGAGATGTTATTTTGATTAAATACTTTTGTTTAGAATATCTTATATGATAAATCACACCGTGTTTTTAAATTCGATGCAGCCTTTAATTTACCCTTCATCCGCAGAAAACCGCAGGATACCACCATTTTCAAATGTATGTGCTCTTGGCCGGATATGTTTGATCTTCAAGAGCACACACTTGTAAAATTCTATAGTTATGAATGGTAGAATTCGAATGTTTACAAGTAGTGGAGGAATGCAAGGTGCGGTTTTCGAGTGATGATACCCACATTTTTCAAATGTGGGTTGTTCATTTCCTTGGAAATTTGAGGATAAATGTGGTTCCTTGACCTTCCTGGCTCTCAACTGATATTTCCCCTTGGTGCTTCTTCATCAGCATGGATACTATATAAAGCCCGAGACCTGTGCCTTCTCCAACTTCCTTTGTCGTATAAAACGGCTCGAAAATCCTGTTTATTTCCTCCTGAGAGATGCCTTGGCCATTATCCAGAACTTTAACCTCTACATAACCATCATTGGCTCGGGTAGAAATGTTAATCTCGCCATTCCTTTGAAGGGAATCGATGGCATTGTTAAGTAAATTCACCATGATCTGCTGAAGTTCTGTTATGTTTCCTCTGATCGGGGGAATCTCTTTGCTATCTACCTTTATATCACAATCACAGGTACTTCTTGTATGCTTGATCGCCTCTATTGATTCATCTATCACATTATTTAGATCTACGTCCAATATATTACTGTCCTTGGCTTCTCTTGAGTATCTTGAGAGCCATTGTACAATATCGGATGCTCTCTCCGCCGACTTCACGATCTTTTGGGCAAACTCCTTCATCATTTTTGGATCTTCCTCGTACTGAATTATCTCGGCATATCCCATGATTGCAGCTAATGGATTGTTGATTTCATGGGCGATTCCAGAGGCAAGAGTGCCGATTCCTGCCATTTTCTCAGATCTGATTAATTCTTCTTCGGCAAGCTTTCGTTCCGTAATGTCTCTTATTACGGTTATCAATCGAATTGGATTGCCTTTTGAATCGACGATCCTCCCTCCACTCACGCTTACGGGAATTCTTTTATTGTTCTTTCCAATGATGGTGAATTCCATTGGGTTGATTTCATTCCTTTCCCAAATTTCATTAAAAAGAGTATGAAATTTCTCTAAATCCTCGGTTTTTTGCCTTTCAATTCCAGGGATTTCAAAAAGAGATTTTCCTATCACATCCTCTAGGTTTAAATCGAATAATCTGCAGTATGCGGAATTGGCTAATACCACTCTCCCATCAAGATCAAATAAAAGGACACCATCATTCATCGCCTCTATTATATCAGCTCGCTCACGCAATACCTCCTCTGCGCGCTTCTGGTCTGTGATATCTACCACGATACCTCTCAATCCAGCAGGTACTCCATCCTTGGTTACCTTATTTGCATAGATGATAACAGGAAAAGTGCTCCCATCTTTCCTCATGGCAGTATACTCTATTCCTCTAACCCGTTCCTGGCCAGATAACTTTGTAATGTTTTCAACTCCTCTTTCGCGATCTTCAGGAGCCAGCGCTTCAAGAACGTTAAAACCTTTCTTTATATCCTCTTCATTATAACCAAATGCAGTAAAACCTGCCTGGTTCGTAAATGTGATTTTACCGGTTTCATCGGCGAGAAAGATTGTCTCTGGCAGTAATTCGGCAAGATCCCTGAACTTCTCCTCACTCTCCCGAAGGGCCTTCTCCGCATGTCTGCGTCCTGTGATATCCTCAAGTATCAATGAGACTCCAAACACATGATCTTCCTTTTTAATTATCGATATATGTGCTAAGAGAGCCTGGTGAGCTCCTTTTTTGTTTGTGAGCTCCCATTCGATGTTGAACTGAGAAGGTCCAGAAAGTATGTCTTGGAATGCAGAAGAAATGACCGTGCTGTCAATGTTAAGAGAAGGAAGCAATTCCAAGAAATTCTCCCCTATTATTTCATCACGAACACATCCCAATATTTCTAGTGCTCTGGGGTTCACCTGTATTATATTCCACAATTTATCGATATACATTATCCCTTCGCTTGCATTTGCGAACAGAAGTCTTAATTTCTCCTCAGATTCTTTTAATGCCTCTTCGATTTTTTTACGTTCTGTAACATCTCTTATTATGATCTGTAGGGCGTAGATATTGTCCTCCTTTCTCAGAATTGCAGGATATGCTTCTATCCAAATGGTTTCATCGCCAGGATGGATACACAAATCCACTGTTTCAGTGGACTCTCCACTCATCACTTTGGGAAATAATTCTGATATTCGAGAGAGGTTTTTCTCCTCAAGAAAAGAAAGTTCATTAAAGGGCTTACCGATAAGTTCGTCTTTTCTCATCCCACCAATTTTCGCAGTTGCTTCGTTGCAGTCAAGTATGGTTCCATCCATTCCTATCAAGACAATTCCTTCTGGGGATGCATCAAATAAGGTCTTGTACTTTTTCTCGCTTTCTATTACTCTCTTCTCCATCTTGTGTTTATAGAGAGCCATTTCCAGTGTTGTGGAAAGTTCACTACTTCCAAAAGGTTTTACTAGATAACCTAAAGGCTCGGTTACCTTGGCTCTTTCAAGAATTTCCTCATCGGTATAGGCGGTTAAATATACTACCGGAATATTGAAACGGGAGCGAAGAACAGATGCGGCCTCAATTCCATCCATTTCTCCTTTTAGTTTAATATCCATCAGAACTAAATCAGGATGTGTTTCCTTCGCGTAATTTATTGCTTCTTCACCTGTCGTGGCCGTGGCTGAGACATCGTATCCGAAGGCCTCTAACTTGGCCCGTATGTGGGATGCGGTGATTTTTTCATCCTCGACAATCATTATTCGCGCCTTGGCCATTATCCTCGCCTACTTCATATTCCCCTCTGAAGATAACACTCCTCCAGATTGTCACAAGATTTAGGTTGTATTTTGGCCCGGAAAATGATACTTTACACCAGATTAAAGAGTTTTGTCGATATTATCAATGATGATAAAATCCAATAGGAAAACTGTCCAATAAATAAAAATCCACCGATAAAAAGGGTAAAAGCCATTCAAGATATCATGCCTGATAATAAATGAGACAAAAGAGCTCCTATTGGTATGTTATTTACGCCTCGTAATAATGGGTATCGTATGGTTCTGGTTTCAGTCCCTTTCTCTTTCGAATTTCACCAACCACATTCCCTTGCAGCTCCCTTGGGACCCTTTCATAACCTGAAAATTCGGTTGTCCAGAGGGCTCTTCCTCCAGTGGCAGAGCGCAGGGCGCTTGCAAAACCGAACATCTCGGAAACCGGGGCCTTTGAAATCACGGTTGCCATGTCCTCTTCCTGCTTCATATCCTCAATTACAGCTCTTCTCTGCTGCATCTCTCTGGTGGCATTACCCATGAGATCCTGCGGCACGTTAATGAATACATTCTGTTTAGGTTCCAAAAGGATTCTTTCACCCACACACATTGCACCGTAAATTGCTGATCTAACCGCGGGAATCACCTGTGCCGGGCCTCTGTGAATGCTGTCTTCATGTAGCTTGGCATCCACCAATCTAATTTTAAGTCCCATGCATTTCTCGTTGGCCAAAGGTCCTCTATCCATTGCCTCCGTAAATGCCTGAAGGCACAATTCAATGGTCTCATGGAGGTATTGAATGCCCTTTGTTGTGTCGATGAACATGTTATTATTGTGAAAGAGCTTCACACCTTTTGCTTCCGCCTTGCTCATTCCAAGATCCTGCAACTGCCGGGCCATGGCCTTTGAATCCTTAATTTTACCCCCGACATCGGAAATCTCGCCGCTTTGTAAAGCTTTCAATATTTCAGGCTCAAGTGGCACTGCTTCAATATAGAATCGGTTATGCTTGTTTGGTGATTTCCCCTCAAAGGGTCCTGCTTTTCTTTCTATACATTCCCTGTAAACTACAATGGGCTCGGAGGCAACGATATCGATTCCATGCTCATTGATTATCCTGTACTGGGTAATTTCAAGGTGGAGTTCCCCCATACCCGATAAAAGATGCTCCCCGGTCTCCTGGTTTATTTCCACTTGGATTGAGGGGTCTGCTTTTGCTACCGTCCTTAATACCTCCACAAGCTTGGGAAGGTCTTTCATGTGTTTTGCTTCAATGGCCACGGTTACAACAGGATCAGAATAATGAACGATTCTTTCGAATGCCTCCATGTTCTCATCAGAAGAGGCAGTTGAACCTGCTATTGCGTCCTTCAATCCTGACACAGCTACAATATTACCTGCATCAAGATGGTCCACAGTGATTCTATCGGCACCCACGGACATTGCCACCTGTTGCACACGGTTCTTCTTGGGCATCCCAACCACCGATAGTTCCTGACCTCGTTCTAGTCTTCCGGAAAAGAGCCTTCCTATCGCTATCTCTCCGGCATGGGGATCCATTATGATCTTGGTCACCATGAGGCTTACAGGTCCTTTTGAGTTGCAGTTCACCATTGCGGTTCCTAATTTTGAATCTATTTTACCGTGCCAGATGTGGGGGATTCTGTATTTTTGGGCTATAAGGGGACTGGGCATATGCCCTATGGTCATATCCAAAAGCACTTGATGTATCTGGGCTTTCTTGGCCAGGTTCTTTTGGTCCTTGTTCGCGCAATAATTGTATATGTCATTGAAATTGATATTGTTCTTTTGCATGTATGGAAATGAGATCGCCCAGTTGTAGTATGCGGAGCCAAAGGCCACGCTTCCGTCCTCTACCTTAACGACCCATTCATCTTTGAATTCCTCCGGTACCATCTTCTTGATGAGGCTGTTGACCTCATTAATGATCTTAATAAAACGCTGCTGCATTTGTTCGGAGGTGACCTTTAGTTCGTTAATCAATCTATCCACTTTGTTAATGAATAGGATGGGTTTGACCTTCTCTTTTAACGCTTGTCGTACAACCGTTTCCGTTTGTGGCATTACACCTTCAACTGCGCATACAACTACAATACACCCATCCACGGCCCTCATGGCTCTTGTCACGTCACCGCCGAAATCCACATGTCCAGGAGTGTCAATTAGATTGATTAAATATTCCTTTCCTTCATAAGAGTGCACCATGGAGGCATTTGCAGCATTTATGGTTATTCCTCTTGCCTGCTCCTGCTCATCATAATCAAGCAGCAATTGCTTTCCCGCAAGCTCCTCAGACATCATGCCCGCACCTGCAATCAGGTTGTCGCTTAAGGTCGTCTTCCCGTGGTCAATATGTGCAGCGATGCCAATGTTTCGTATCATGTCTATCTTACTCATAAGTTTCTGAGCCTTTTTTATGTTGTCTTCTTTTCTGCCCATGGTCATACATCCTGTTATTACAATTGATCACAATACAACCCATTACAGGTTTAAATCTATTATGCAGTAATTACCTTGCAGAGGCAGCAATCCGCTCCATTTCCTCCTTCTTTGAGATAGCGAAGCTGTTCATATCAGCTTTTGAAGCGAGTATTATCTCTTCTGCAATGCAGACCTCCATTCGTTTCTTGTTTCTATGTGAGGAACTCACAGCACCCTTGCAGATATTTCGAAGCGCCACATCCAATCTATGGGAAGCGGAGGTATCCACTGCTTTTGGAACCGAGATCCCTCCGAATCTGAGCCTTGTTATTTCTTCCTTTGGTGAGGAGTTCTCCAAAGCTTTAATAAGTACCTGAACCGGGTTTTGTTTCGTCCTTTTTTCGATGATGTCAAATGCATTTTTTACAGCTCTGTATGTAAAAGACTTCTTACCGGTTGTATGTTCGGTTCTCATCAAGTTGTTAATTAGTCTCTCCACGATATTGACCTTTATTTTCCCAAACCATTTATTTGCATGTTTTGCACCGGTGTGAGGTATTCCCACCGGTCTTAGATTGATGTATCTTTTCAAACCAGGATCCTCAACAACAACATCCCTCAAATCGAATTTTCCGAAAATAAGGGGTGAAAAACCAACAAGGAGTTCATCGGAAGATTCCTTCTCTTTTACGGTTTTTACCGGTTTTTTCTTTTTTTCCTTCTCCTCCTTTTTCTCTTCGGTTTTTTCAGGCTTTTTTGCCTTCACCTCTTTTTCCTTTATGGTTTCCTTCTTTTTTTCATCAACTTTGGTCTTCTCCGCAGGTTTTACTGTTTTCTCCTCTGTCATTTTTTCCTTTTTCTTTTCTACAGCCTTTGCTTCCTTTTCCTGCGGCTCTTTTTCTTTTTCGACCTTTTGTCCCTCAACTTTTTTCTCAGGCTTTTTTACGTTTTCAACTTCTGTGGAGGTAATCGTATCTTCTTCGGTTTTTTCTACCTTAGGCTTTGTTTCATCCTCTTTGGGGGGGGGAGGAGGTAGCTCCTTCTTTTCCATCTTCTTTTCATCAGTGTCCAAAAATTCACCTCAAGCATATGATTATCTGACCGGTTTTTCTTTTCTTCCAGTTACCAATTCATTCAACGAGATATTGTTCACCTGAATAACTTTTAATCTCACACCAGGGATGTCCCCGTAAGAGCGTCCCATTCTGCCTCCAATACCTTCCACTAGAACCTCGTCGTGTTCGTCAATATAATTGATTGCTCCGTCACCCACTGCAAATGCTGTGATCTGTCTTCCGTTCTTGATAAGCTGTACTTTTACGCATTTTCTTATGGCCGAGTTGGGTTGCTTTGCCTCAATGCCCACCTTTTCCAGAACGATACCCCTGGCCTGAGCCGAGCCCTCCAAAGGATCGGATTTTTCTTTCAGGTGAAGCATCCTTTTCTTGAAATATCTATCGTTCCATCTGAATTTCTTTCTGTTCTTTCTCAGCTTTCGAGCAGTGTTTAAACCTCTTGGCAGATAAGCACCTCCGATTAGGTACACTTAAAGTTTTAGTACATTTATATTGTTGGACGTTCCATTATATGGACATCCAAATGTGGTAAGGTTGCGGTTATTGTCGTTCTCATATATATTGTTTATTGACGTACTTATAAAGGAAAAAGGGATAAAAAAGGGGATTTTATTACCAATTTTATCATTTAGAAATTGAACACATAAGTTGCGCAAAAGAATATCTGCATGGCCATGAGCATAAGGTACATATTCACCCAAACGAATGTGTTCTCAAACATCTTCTCCTCTTTAGTTGCGGCACCCTGCATAAGCAGTGCCGTAAAGACACCCCATATTACCATGAGCACCAACCACAGCATCTTCATTTCCAATATTCCCGACATGACACCTAAAAGAATGAGGATGAAAGGCAAAACGAAGAACGGTCCCGAGATGATGGCAGATTTTCTGACCCCGTAAACAACTGGGAGGGTTCTTATTCCATAAGCTTTATCGCCCTTCATGTCAGTGAAATCCTTGGATGTGATAGCACCGATTAAAAAGATCATCATAACTCCGCCGATGATCCATGGTGTGAAATCTGAAAGGGGGTCGCCGAAGATGGACCATGCCGCAACAAAGCCAAGCATTCCCCTGGCAAATGCTATGGAAATGTTGGAAATCCACAACCGGCTCTTCAATCTCAATGGAGGGACCGAATACGCAGCGGTGATAAGCAAAATGAGAATCACGAAGACTCCAAAGGTCCTGCCAGTGTATTCCGAGCGCAGGAGCACAGCCGACCTGACAAGTACAACCGCATAAAGTATCCAGGCAATAGCCCTGGCTTCGTTTTTTGTTATAATTCCCGAGGGTATTGGGCGGTAGGGTTTGTTGATCTTGTCAATCTCTGCATCGTATACCGCATTTAAGGCATTGCTTGCCGCATTCAGCATTGCAAGAGTCGAGGCTGCTATGATCAGTTCGAGAAAACCTTCATGATACTGAAGGTACGGAAACTGATGATTGAAATAGATAAAGGGTAGTTCGTGTTCGGGAAAGTCATACACCGATACCCAACCCATGAGCCCCACCGTAATTCCACCAATCAAAGGAGCGAGAAGTGTGAAGGGTCTTACCAAATC
>CBDVCK010000147.1:0-8661 GCA_965372465.1 uncultured Thermoplasmata archaeon
CCAAAGAAGCAGATTAGAACGCCTTTTTTCATTTTTTTACCTTCTCTTTTCTTCCTATAAATAACATACCTTCTCTACATCCTATTGGGAGCAATTTAACAAATATTCTTCTAAATCTATAGAACCCAACTTCTCTTCTCTTTTTTTCTGGGTCCAATTTAAGATAAAAAGAACTTGTATAAGAATAACCATACGATTTAAGAATTTTAAATCTGTTGATTAATAAAAGTTCTTTGAGTCCCCTGAACGTAAATACACTTTTATGTCCCATATTTGTTTCAATCTTGGAGAAAGGCGTTGCAACTCTGAATTTACTCGGATTATAGTTAAAAGGTATATATCCAAAGAGAAAAGTTATTCTACTATAAAAATCACCTAAATTGGCTGCTGAGATTATAAACCACCCACCCCACTTTAGAACGCGGAAAGATTCAGCAAGGAAATCATCGGGATTTACTAGGTGCTCGATTAAATCAAATGATGTTATGATATCCCATGTTTCGTCTTTGAATGGCAATTGCGTTCCATCCCCAACCACAGATCTGCTTACGCCTTTGACACTTTTAGGGTAAATGTTTAAGAGATATACTTTCCCCGGCTTAAAAATAGTTTCTAAGATGCTATAGTAATAAAGTGTACCTCCAATATCCAAAACTTTTACTGTATCAGTGAGTTTTTCGTTAGCAAAGTATTCTTCTACAATTTCAAGCTTTCTGGGAATATCCTTATGATTTTTATACCAATTCTCCATAAATCTCCACCAGCCTTTTAACAATATTCTCCCATGAATAAGGCAAAACTTTGCCTCTTGTTTTTGTTTCTATATTTTCGCTCTCAATATCCTCAACAGCCTCATAAAGGTCTACTTGATTCTCAACAAAGAATAAGCCATCTCCTTCGCATAGGACTCTCGGCAAAGCACCGAATCTTGTTGTAATTACGGGCAAGTTGCACGCCATTGCTTCCATTACGGAAAAAGGCATTTCTATAGCATAGCGCCTGTCGGTGGTGGGGAAGATATAACAATCTGAAAGGGAATAGACTTCTTCAATATGAGGCAAATATCTTGTCCATACATAACACCCTGCTTGCCGTAGCTCTTGAGCAAGATATTCATCTCTGTGCTCACTATTTCTACCTACTATTACCACTTGAATATTATCTCTAAGTTGTTGGAGCTTTTTCAGCACTTCCAGATTTCTTCCTACTTTAAGAGATGCTATGTGGAGGATTACGAATTTGTCAAGGGGTACGTTATACCGGTCCCTTAATTCTTCTTTTTTTTCTACGCTGACAGGGACAAATCTATTCACATCTACACCGTTAGGCAAGAATCGGGTTCTATAACCCATGTTTCTAAACATTTTCTCACTTTGATATGATTGGACTAGAATGACATCAGGTCTAAACAATATCATCCATTTACTATCGATGACACAGTCTGGATGTGGTGCCGAAATTACTGTTCTTGCTTCGGGGAAAATAATTGAAAACAATTTCGCTACAATGATACCTATAGTAGTAGGTGAAAGTATATAATGGATAATATCGGGGCGAAAACCCTTCATTCTTCGCCAGGATGCAACACTTGGGATGCTTACCGTTATGAGTTCATTCTGTTTCGCTAATTCACTAGCGAGGTAGCGTGCTAAGATCCTTACGCCTTCATCGGGATATTTTGGAAAATGTCCTACCAGAGCTATTATCATATTCGTCACCATTATACAGCGGCAACCTCCTCGATCACTTTTTCGAACTTATGAGAAATCACTTCCCATCTGTAATTTTGCTCAACGAATCTTCTTCCTTCTCGGCCTAACTTTTCTCTCAAATCCTCGTTCCTATGGAGCTGTAGTACTCTTTGTTTTATTGTATCAGCATTTGGGGCATAAAGCACTCTATTTCCCACAGCTTCTTTAACTCCAGCCAATGGCGTTGAGATTACGGGTTTCTCACATGCCATATATTCAAACAATTTTAGGGGAAGGGCGTTATTGGTTATTGAATTTGCTTTGAATGGAACTAGACAAGCATCCATTGCGCCTATGTATTTTGGTACCTGAGAGTAAGGGATACTTCCAGTAAAGATGACGTTATCCGCTATTCCATACTCTCTAGCCAATTTTATGTTCTCCTCGAACCTTCCTTCCTTTCCAATCACAATCATTCCCACTTTTTCACCTAATTTTCTTATTGCAGCAAAAATAGGTTCTAGGTCAACCCATTCTTTCAGTCCACCTACATATCCTATCACAAATTTGTCGCCTATCTTCAATCTTTCTTTAATCTCCGGTGAATGCCGCTTACGAAATAACTGAGTATCAACACCATTAGGAACAAGTACAGCCTTGTTCTGAGGGAACTTGTATGTGTTATCCAAAGACTTGGTAATATACGTTATCCGTGTTGCCAGTTGAATATTCTTATTAAGTATAAATCTCCCTACTATCTCTCCAATTGGCCTCAGTAAAAAGGGCACCTGTGTCGATGTTCTAGCCCATTTAGGAAGGTCATCGTAAATATCTAGAATTGTAGCGAGTTTTAGTCTTTTAGTCAGGTAATAACCAGCAATTGGACTATTTAGATTGAGATGTATATCGAAGGTATCAAGACCAAATCTCTTTCGAAAAGTTCCAAAGTTCTTACAGAAAGATATTTCTTGGAGGATTGACCTAGTCTTATGCTTTGATAGGTAGGCAAATTCCACGTTCTTGAGAGACTTCTCTACATAGTCATCATGTACATCTGGTAACCACCAAGTATTCGTACAAAGGACCGTAACGTCATGCTCCAGAGTCAAATATCTGACTAAATGATGAGACCTCTGTGGATACAATTTCATTAGGTCTGGGAGAGAAGTAACAAGTATTTTCATGACCTTCGACCTTCAGTTCTCCGCATAATATACCTTACAAACACCTTTGCCGACTTAGATATTACCTTCAGTTCGTGTAAGCCATTCTGTGCGAAAATGTTCTTCAAAGCAATTGGAATATAAGATGCACTTAGGTAATATCGCTTTAATGCCTTATCTACATAATTTTCCATATCTTCCTTTGTGAAATCAGGATAAGATAGGATGCATTTCTGAAATCCTTCTTCATCCAAAGACTCCTCAAGATTGTCCACCAGAAGAAAATTATTTTCTTTCACGTAATTATAAAATTCTGTGCCAGGAATTGGAATTGCCACTGCATACTGCACAATATCAGGTTTTATCTCCTTTACAAATCTTATTGTTTGTTCCGCTGTTTCATTGGTCTCCCCTGGCATGCCGAAAATAAAGTCGGCTAAAATCATGAGTTTCGCTCTCTTAGCATCCTCTGTAAATCTCCTACTTTCTGTGGTTGTGACCCCTTTCTTGATATTTTTAAGTATTTCACTGCTTCCGGATTCATATCCCACATCCAAAAGCCTGCAATTAGCTTCTTTCATTACCTTCATGGTCTCATAATCAAGATTTGCCCTTACATTGCATGACCATGTGATATCCAGTTTTCTTCGCATAATTTCGTTGCATATACCTTTTATTCTCTTCTTGTTTATGGTAAATGTATCATCCTCAACAAAAATCTCATTCACTTCTGGAAGTTCCTCTGTGATATATTCAAATTCATCCACAACATTCTCGGTACTTCTTGTCCTATACTTTTTACCCATAAGTGTTTTTGGCCAAGAACAAAAAGTGCATAGGTTTGGACATCCCCTTCCGGTAAAAATCTGAACCATTGGATGCATAGCATGACTCAAAAAATAGTCTTTTATTTTAAGGTGTTTTTTGTAGACTTCTGATACGAATGGTATTTCTTCGATTTCTTGGGATGTGCTGAATTTTCTGTCTTGATTGTGTATAATTTTTCCGTTTTCTTTATAGGAGATCCCTTCAATATTTTTAAAACTTCTTCCATTCTCAAGGGCTTCAGCAATATCCCTTACCGTGAAATCGTATTCAAATCTTGCTACTATATTCACGCCATCATTCAATATACTGTCGGGAAACTGAGAGGCAGGAGGTCCAACTATTACAGATGACGCTTGGGTATTTTCATTTATCAACTTTGCGTAACCGCTATCATTCGTCACACTCGAGAAGTTGCTGTCAACGATTACTAAATCAGGATTAAAACGGTTAGCATCCTCTAATACTCTCTCTTTATTCCATTTCCATGCGATAGCATCAACTAACTTAATCTTATGTCCTTCTTTTTCTAATACACCAGAAGCATAAGCCAGCCAGATAGGATAATAAAGTGTCCCACCCCTTGCAGCAACCCCCTGCCATCTTCCGCATCTGACAAAATTCTCTATATAAGGTGGATTTAGCATAAATATTCTCATTTTTTTTTCCTCTTTACTTCTAAGATTTTCTCTAATTTTTCAACAATCGTCTCCCAATCATAGTTTTCCTCAACGAATTTCCTTCCGGTTCTCCCCATTACTCGCTGCGATTCCTCATCCTTATATAATTCCATTATTTTTTCTTTCCATTTCTTTTCATTTGCGGCATACAACACTTTATTACCAGCAGCAGCTTTAACTCCTGGTAATTCGGTTGAGATTACCGGCTTCTCGCAGGCCATATACTCAAACATCTTAAGAGGAAGAGCATATCGTGATATTGCATTATTTTTAAATGGAATTAAACAAGCATCCATTGCTGAGATATATTCTGGAACTTTATTGTATGGAACAGTTCCGGTAAAAATTACTTTGTCTTCGATTCCATATTTTTTAACGATCTCCTTGTTCTCCTTAAACATGCCTTCTTCTCCCACCATCAACAACGTTACATTTTCAAAACTTTTTATAGCTTGATAAACAGGTGTCAGATCAACCCATTCCCTCAAAACACCTACATAACCTAAAACAAAGTAATTTTCTAGTCCTAGTTCTTCTCTCAAACCGCTTTTAACTTTTCTGAAGAGTTCGGTATCGACACCATTTGGCACCAATACAAACTTCTTGTCCGGAATGGAATAACTCTCCTGGAGGCCTTTAGTGATTCCAGTAACCTTCTTTGAGATCTTTACACTTCTTTTAAGCGCACTCCTTCCAATCCATTTTCCAAACGGTCTTGCGAATCGCGGGATCTGAGGGGAATCTCCAATCATGGCTGGTAAATCATCGGCTAAATCGTAGATCATAGGTATATTCAGTTTTTTAGCCATATGGTGCCCGGAAATCAAGGTGTTATAATTAAAAATAACATCATAACCATTCTCATTTTTTAAATTCAATAATCTACGAGATAAGAATTCTTGTTTAAAAGGAGAGACCTTTTTTTCTGTTATATATTTGATCTCAATATTATCAAGGGTCCCATTAAAGTCCTGATAATATTTGTTCGTATCAACTAGTTCAGCCTTCCACCAATCATTAATACAGATCGCAGTGATTTCATGCCTCTTTGATAAGTGCTTAATAAAATGATGAAGTCTGTTTGGAGCTGTTTTTCTTAAATCTACAATTGAAGGTATTAATATCTTCATTTATTCACCAATATCTTTATAATTTTCTCAACTCTTCGGGAAAAAGAGACATATTCTATATGTCAATAATTACCAAATTCAATCTTAATTCAATTATTAAAAAGAGCTTTCACTCCCCATAACAGCCCTCTTATCACACATGTCCCAACTCAAGGTCGGAATCCATCAATTATTGCTGCTAATCAAATTGTCGAAATTCTACAGGAAGCTTTTTATGAAGTCGTCAGTTAGATCAGGTCGGTACTTCCTTACCTCTTCAATGAACTTGTCCCTTTGTATATCCCGGTTCGTGCCGTAAGTATCCCAAAAGAGTTCGTTCGATTCCAGTTCCTTGGCGATCAACCGTATCTGTGTTTGTGTAAACTTCGGCATCAAACGATGCCTTTTATTTATGTACTCCTTCATGGTCGTTAATACATCTGTGTAGAATCCAATACTTTTCGCTCTATCACCCCCGATGTTTTTTACAACCCCGCAGCTCTCGCAGTATGGATGCTTCTTGAGATCAGTAGTGATTCCTACATGTGCTACTAGCGGAAGCCAGACTCCCTTACTCGGTGCGCAACTGATGTGGCTGCATACCATACTTACTCCTCTCCCATGTAAATATCATAATCGAGCTTTCTTGCCCTTTGGTAAAATATCTTCCCCCTTGCCGTTTATCACAGGAATCGGGGAAGTTTTCTTCTCTTCAATGTTCACAACCAGTAGATCTCCATTATTGTGGTTCATCTTTGCATGCCCTAGATCTTCAAGCTGCATCTGTGTGGGATGTAGATCATACGAAGTTTCCTGGGGCATGTCATTCTCATTGATGTTTCTATACTGCTTATAATCCTGATGAAGGTTCAAAACAGGGAGTCCCGGAATTTGGTTTTTGTTTGTAAGCGGCATTGTCACAAGTGGTTTTTTCAAATGGGTTTTTTTCGGGATACTTTCTTCCTCAAGTTCTCTGAGTAATGTTTTCTTTTGGCTTATGCTGAGTTTTGTCAGCCCCTGGATCATCCGTGATATGGAATGTAAAATTAAACCTGCAAAAACGCTCAAGGCTCCCAGTAGTTTGGTCACTGCTGCTGCAAGGGAGGTTGCAAAAGGTATGAAACCATATCTGAAATACCATTCAACTGATATTATAGCAAATATCAACCCTATGACCAACAGTATAGCACCAGAGACCCCAAAATAGAACAAGGGACGTTTTTCTCTTACCGTGTTTATAATAAAATTTAGAACACCAAGGCCGTGCTTTGCTGGCTTTTCAGTTGATGTATCCAACCCTTCATATCTTATGGGAATGGACACTTCCTTGATTCTCAGGCCGCTCTCAATTGCATCCTCAAGCATCTCGGACTCGATGGAAAATCCTGTTTGTCTGAACCCGAACTTTCCCAGAGCATCAATAGAAAACGCTCGAAATCCGCACTGTGTATCGGTTACTTTGATTGAGGACCCGAAATTGGTTGTCCTTGTGAGAACCCAGAGTCCGAGTCGTCTGTACCTCGGGATCTTTTTTGTATGCTCCTCGTCAAGATATCGGGAAGCGATCACCATATCTGCCTCATGGGAAAGAATGGGAGCTATCACCCTTGGAATATCATCAGGGTTGTGCTGGGCATCCGCATCCAGACAGACCACTACATCCGCCTTTAACTTCTCGGCTGCCTCAAATCCTGTTTTTAAGGCCTCACCTTTCCCGCCATTGGTTAAATGCTGGACCACCTTGGCACCTGCAAGCTGTGCAACCTCTGCTGTCTTGTCCTTGCTTCCGTCATCTACTACTATGACCTTGTCCACGTGCCTTTTGGTTCTCAGCACTACGCTGCCAATGGTGTCTTCCTCGTTGTATGCAGGTATTATTGCGACTTTCATGTAATCCTCCCATAATTTGAATGTGAGATCAACCCGGGATTTTGCCTGGCAACGAGCTGTGTTCATCCAGAGCCCGATCCATCTCTCTGAGACAGCACTCCATGTCCAGCATGGTCAGTCCCAGGTATGCTCCTTTATCAAGCACCAGCATCAGCATCATATCCTCCCTTAACCTGCTTGAGAGGATCTTGTGCCCGTTGTAGTTCAGTATCGACTCGGTGAACATGCCGGATTTCCAGTAGTGGATGTTCTTTTGATGATCCTGGACGAGAAAGTCCAGCATAAAATCGATATCCTGTGTTGGTCTGTGGCCGTCCTTCGTATGCCAGGAGATAACAGCACCATCTGCCCTTACGATCGCTGCCCCGCTCACATCGGATTTCGAGACGAGTTTGCCCATTATCTTATCCAATATCTTGTGCTCTATCCCGACAGATGGAATGGTACATACCCCTTCGCTCTCATCACTCGTAATATCCCCCCTAGTTCTCTGATCTTTAACGTTTTACTGTTCCCTTTTTAGATATTTTCATCTCGAACAGTCTCATTGTTTTCTAGATCCTCCGCCCCCTTTCCAATAATAAAAGGGTAAACATGTTAATGTTTTCATGATATAAGTAATTTTACTTTAATCCGGTTAAAGTATTACGAAAATGTAATCTCCTTACCCGGTGTTCTGCCATTATCTCTTTGTTTGCTCCTGAAAATTTTTATGGTTGGGGACTTTTGGGATTCTTTTTCTCTATACTTTTTGGTATAAAATGCAAATTCCCCTAATGGATCACACATTTCGCTCCCGGAGGTTTGCCTGTTAAACCGAGTCGTCTTAAACAAAAAAGTTTATCGACAAAAATGTTGATAGCTAAAACGACTCATCGATGAGGGATTTTTGGTAAGGGAAAACAGTTATTATACGTTTTCTGACCCTGTATTCGAGGAATGGATGAGGATAAGGGAGAATATCAGCCTATAGATTGAGACAATTGAACCTATGAAAGGTATATTATATTCTATGACAGGGAGGAACTTATGACCTCTATATGGAATGTTTTATGCACTTCGATCTCAACCTCCACCGCATCCCATCAACCCAACCCGAACATCCCGGAGTGCCCGGGCACGCAATTTGTGCGGAGTGGGGGATGGGAAGGCATTTCAGCGAAAGTCCATCACCGGCAAAACCCTCTCTGTGTTCACCCTAATCACTAAAGTATGATGAGGAAAGAGCGAAGGTAGGGGAAGAGACATGGGCTAAAGATTAAAGATAAATGAAGCATTTTGTTCCTCGAGTATCGGTAGTGAT
>CBDVCK010000148.1:0-8654 GCA_965372465.1 uncultured Thermoplasmata archaeon
AAGGCCGGTTATTGCTTCTTCTAAGCTTTCTACATGCTTTGCATTTTCCACGATATCCTTTCCATGTTTGGCTCTGCTCAAGCAATCGTCCCCGATTTCACATGGGTTCACGAGGTAAAGATCATTAATTTGGAAATTCTTCATTGCCCTTGCAATTGCCCCGATATTACCCTGGAACTTAGGTCCGGCAAATATTACTCTGTAATCAGGCATTCTTACACCCAATCGGTAAAAGAGGTTTATCTATTAAATTTGTTGTCTGAGAATGGAAATGAACAACCCACATTTGAAAAATGTGGGTATCATCACTCGAAAACCGCACCTTGCATTCCTCCACCATTTGAAAATGGTGGTATCCTGCGGTTTTCTGCGGATGAAAGTGGATTGTTACGAGTCAAAAGATTTTTAATTGTATTTTGTGTTTATCCAAGACAAGTGGCTCTATGAGATATGCTTTGAAATTCGGTTATAATGCCAAGAACTATGAAGGCTATGCCCGCCAACCAGGGAAAAAAACAGTCGAAGGTGAAATCATCAAAGCCCTTTCGAGATCCACCATTATCGAGGATGAAAGAAGCGCGGTTTTCCAAAGTGGATCAAGGACGGACAAGGGCGTATCTGCATGTGGCAATGTTTTAGCTCTCAACACCGATTTCAGATCCTCTGAGATTCTTCAGGCACTAAATGCACATTTAGAGGATATCTGGTTCTATGGGATCGCTCAAGTTGAGGATGACTTCAATCCCAGGTATGCAAAACAGAGATGGTACCGGTATTTTCTCATTGATGATGACCCTGACGAAAAGATACTAAAGAATGCTGCTGCAATTTTTACAGGGACACATGACTTTTCGAACTTTGCAAGAGTTGAGAAAGGAAAAGAACCCAAAAGAACCATCGATACCATAGATGTTTTCAAGGAAGATGATATTTTTGTTTTGGATTTCAAAGCCCATGGCTTTTTATGGAATATGATAAGAAGGATCGTTTCTGCGATTAAGGCTTGTGCAGAGAGAAAACTCTCACTTGATGACATCCATAACGCACTTTTAAATGAACAACCCACATTTGAAAGATGTGGGTATCATCACTCGAAAACCGCACCTTGCATTCCTCCACCATTTGAAAATGGTGGTATCCTGCGGTTTTCTGCGGATAAACCAAAAGTGGATTTTGGGCTAGCATCGCCTGAGCCTTTGATCCTCATGGACTTGCTTTATGATTTTGAGTTTGAAATTTCGGAAAAGAACCTTAAGGCCCTGAAAGATAACCTCGAAATGAACCTTCGAAAGCTCAAAATAAATGGCCTGATTTACAATCAAATGCTACAAAAAATAACAGGGTGAGTATAAAAAATCATTCCTCGGAAGGAGAGATATTGGCATCCGACATTACAGAATGCTTCTTTATGGTGACACCCTCGCCAATAATACTGTCAGTGAGCTTTACATCATCCTCCAAGATGCATTTATTGGACACGATACTGTTTACAACCTCGGTTCTCCATCCCAAGGAACTTCCGCTCATGATGATGCTGTCCCGGATTTTCACACCGCGGTCGATCTTCACACCATCATAAATACATGCTCTCTCAAGCACACTGTTTCTCCCAATCTCGGTTTTATTCCCGAGATAACAAGGCCCAATAATTGTCAAGTTGGATTCAAGAGAGATAGCATCTCCGACGATGATCTTTCCCCTAGTGTTCACACCATCGATTGAAATTTCTTTTCCGTTCCTTTCCACTACCTCGAATGTGGCCTTCAGTAGATCTTGTGGCCTTCCAATGTCCATCCAGAGACCTGATATGGGTGCACCAAATATCGGTATATTTTTTTCAAGCAGTTTTGGAAACACATTCTTTGAAAAATCGAACATCTGGTTTTCAGGAATAAAATCCAAAACCTCGGGCTCGAGAATATAAATTCCCGCATTTATGAGATTGGAGAATACCTCCTCTTCCTTTGGCTTCTCTTTGAATTTGATAATCCTTTGGTTCTCATCCAATCCCACTATGCCAAACTCTTTCGGATTCTCAACCTCGGTTAGGGCCATGGTAGCTATCGCATTTTTTTTACGATGGTAATCATATAACGCCTTAATGTCCACATCTGCAAGTACATCCCCGCTTGCCACCACAAAGGTCTTGTCTAGAAATTCCGAAACATTCTTAACGGCACCGGCCGTGCCAGCTGGAGTTTCTTCAAATGCGTAGAGGATGCTTGCTCCGAACTTCTTTCCGTCACCAATACTTTTAATCAATGTATCTGACATGTATCCAGTGGTAACCACTATTCTTTTAAAACCTGCCGAGACAAGGGATTTAATTACATAATCGATACATGGCTCCCCTGCAATGGGAATCAAGGGCTTTGGCCTCTTGTAGGTGAGGGGTTTGAGCCTCGTGCCCACTCCCCCAGCAAGGATTACAGCCTTCAATTGTTCACAACTCCACTTTCTTTCCCCTTTTCAGCAGGTTATCCACTGCCTCCTGGGCGTGCTTTTCAAGTTCTTTTTCGTCTTCCAGGGCTTTTTTCACCGCAATATTCTGTTCTTTTATCAGCTTTCTTGCCTCAGCTCTCTCCGTTCTTTTTTCTTTTTTAATGGATAGTATCTTCTCCCTCATTTCCATGGCCTTTTGATGGTAGTTATTGGCCCGCTCCCTGATCTTCATATATTTCTCGTGTTTCTTTTGTGCTTCGGCGATGAGAATGGACACCTGATCCATTATGGCTGTGACCCTCTCATGATGCTTTTGGCTCTCATCCGAAAGACGAACTACCTCCTCGTGTTCGGAATCCGCCTGTTTGAACAGCTCATCTATCTTGGCGTTCAATTCCTCGACATTTGCCACGATATCCGTCTGTTCCTTCATTAATTTCTCCATTTCTCGTAGCTCTTTTGCCTTGGATTTTATGACCTCGAGAAGTTCCTTCTCATCATCAATAGAAAGGGGTATGGTCTCCTGCTTGATTTCCATTCTGGCGATTTCCTTTCTGAGCTCTTCTATGGTTTGAGGCAGGTTCCTTTCGATTTTACCCCCCTTCTTCTGCTTAAAAGCGATGAGTTCCTTGGCCCTCTTCTGAAGCTCGTTTCTCTTCTTCTTGTGCACCCTCATTTTCTTTACCAGGTCGTCTCGGAGGTTTCTTTTCTCCTTGGCCTCCTCTTGCAATTTCTTTTTTTGAGCGTGAAATGTGTCCCGCTCATCCCTGTAGACGTTCGCTTCGTCATTTAACTCGTTCCTTTTTTCGATTAGAGCCTGGTATCTTTTCTCGGCATTGTCCAGTTCTGTCGGCTGTTTCTTTTTCTTTGAGCCTTTTCTCATCTTGTAGGAGAAGAAATTATCATTATAAAAAGGATTCGGCTTGGGTCTTCACGAGTACCCGCCCAATTTACACCTGTAATCCAAATATCTAAAATATCTTTTTATCTCGTGTTTCGCCTCGATCATACGTTCATCCGAGTGTTCTTCGATTTCCTCCATTCGAAGATATTCCTCATCGTGTCCTTCGATTTTTTCATAAGATTCTTTAATCTTGCTATCGCTCATTTTGCATTTTGGTTTTGTTTCTTTCCTTTCCTTACCGACTTTATCAACAGATACAATGGACCAAGTAAGTACCGCGGCCATCTGATTGAATCTCATTCACATAACCTCCTTGTATAATAGAAAAGCCAACCTGAAAATCTCCTGGTTAACACAGTCATAGCGGTAAGAACTATTGATATTTCCAGAAAACTTGTTGGTTTTTTCCTCATTTCTTAATCCTCCTTGATTAATAGAAATGAAACACCGAAATTTTCCATCTTTATTTCAGCAGTATCCCTATCTTTGTTCCCCACAGCCCTCAACTCAAGTTTTTCCTCGCAGGCTTCGATTCTGTCGTCCACGGTATCCTTGTTTTCTTTTAGGGATTGTTTCATTCTTTCATCCTCCTTTTGTTCATTACACATCAATTGTATATTAATCAAATTAAACTGATAACCTTTTGTGGCTACATGTATCCACAAATGCGCCATATTTCCCCATTATAAGAAAAAAAAGTCTTTTGAGGATTAAATCCGAAATTTATCCTATTGCTGTTGAATTACTCCAACTCGTCTCCCCTTGAACGAATATATATATTCAATTCATCCAGATACAACCCAGTACGGATACACCATCTCACATATGTGGACATATCGCTGTTCAGCCTTTCAGCCTCTGATTTTACATGTTCCAATAGCTCGGGGTCGATTCTCACCCTGATGGTTTTTGTGTATTTTTCGTCAACTGTCATATATCCTTCTCCGGGTGTATCTATTTTCAGGCAACAGGGGTTTGCCAATACAGGGGATTGGAGAACCGTCCATATAACCCTTTGTTACTACATGTTCCCACATACAATCTTATTTATTCTCACTGATGGCAAAGGGATTTCTCCCCATTATATTACCGAACATTTAGCTACTCCTCAATTTTCGATTTTAGAAACTTGTTCACATCCTTCAGGTACAATCCGGTGCGAATGCAACCTCTGACGTATGTGGACATATCAGTGTCAAGCTTCTTTACCTCTTCCTTCACCAACCCCAGAAGCTCGGGGTCCACTCTGACCTTGAGAATCTTGGTGTATTTTCCCTCTTTCTCCATGTTGCATCCTCTAATGTAGTATCGTAATCATTCTACATATAATAAAATCTTCCGAAGGGATGTATCCATAGTGAGGACCTGAGCGTAATAATCCATAATCAATCCCTGTGGACAATGCATTTCAAGGAAACCGAATACCATAAGCCCAATCCCTTCTTCGTGCAAGATTTGATATTACTGTCTCCTCGTCCATGAACTCGTTCTCTGCCTCTGCAAGGTACTCCACGGCCCTGAGTATTCCTTCCTTTGTGGGTTTGTTTATATCAAGACTCGCCCTTGCCACCTCCTGGCGAAGGATCACCATGGCCATCCTGGAATCCTTGAATCCTTCAGTGAAATCCACTATGATATTGTCCAGTGCACCGATTGGTGTTGTCTTGTCTGCATTCCTGCGTATGCCTGTGACCGTAAGGATTTCATAGACCTTTTTTACCGGATCTTCAAATTCACCTTCGGCAAGCACCAGATGTCCCAGGGTTTCGAAAGCCTCCTCCACATTGACTCCGTCCTTGGCGCTTGTAGTATACTGTGTTTTTTGTACATTACTTAGAGTTCCATCCATCTTACCTGCATACCTTTTAGCCACATCCTCCAATTCCTGGGGTTGAAACTCGTACTCGTCTTTTAAGTCCGACTTGGTGCATACGAAAATCATGGGCACTTCTTCGACAACCTTGAACAAAAGAGGAATCCAGTACCGCTCAAGACTTTCTAGAGTCTCCTTTCTCGTCAGATCAGCTGCAAGAATTGCACCATCAATACCAACAAACGTTCTGGTTTGCACGGCACTGTACCCTTCTCTCCCGATGAGGTCCCAGATTACAAAAGTGAGGCTCTCAGTCTTGTTAGGTCCTTGAATCATAAGTTTCTTTTTTGTGATTTTGCAACCCACTGTGGAGATATAGGAATCTTCGAATAGATCGAAAACGTATCTTCGGATGAGACTGGTCTTGCCAACTGCACTGTCACCTAGGAGGACAATCTTCTTTTTTACGGTCAATTGTTCACCGTTCCCTGGGCTACCTATTTGTTTCTATTAACCTCCAAACTATTGTTTAAGGACTTTGAGCAATAAAATACTTATGTCTATTTTGTAATAAAACATAAAAAATCGTGGGTATTAGTAAGGGCTGGAGAAAAACTCTACTCCCAATCCAAAAGCTTTTTTGTGCCCTCGAATTGTCTAATTGTTGAGACCTCCTGTGAAACTTCCTGGTTTCTTTTATACTGACCTTGTGAATCGCGATTATAAAAAGAATTCGGCTGGAATATGTAACCTAAATAGTTATAATCAGGGAGATATGGAACTATCACATATGTTTATATTATCAAAAATCAACGTTTCAATACATTTATAGCCACTCTGAGATCTCTGAATGTCCTTTCTATTAATCTGTATATTTCACCCTTTCGCAACCCCTTTATCTTCAAATCCACATTTTTACTCATAAGTTCATAACTTTTTATCAAGGACTTTTCATCAACAGACTTAATCATTCTTTGCAGAAGTTCAGCAAGTTTCATCTTGTTATCATAAGCAGTAAAATCGATCTTAGGAAGCATGAACGCGATATCTATAAAATCCCTGAATTCCTGACGGTCAGTAAATGTTATCACTTTCGAAATGAACATTCTTTCCATGCTGTAATATAATAATTCACCCCGATGTTTTAATTTGTCTGAGGGTTTAACAAAATCTATATCCAATTTTGTATGGAACGACTTATATGAAACAAACTGAATCTTCATATGAAACCGGTTCGTTTTGGCCAATCCTGTTTTACCAATTATATAATCATCAATTATTTTATCCTTTTTCAGACCTTCAAATATACCGATAAAATAATCCCGAATACCTATGTAATCATCCAGATATTTTATATCGGCATCAAAATCCAGATCCTCTGATTCGCGATGATGATTCAGATGTAAAATAGATAGTGCGGTTCCTCCCTTGAACACGAGTTTGTAGGGATTATCTTTCTCTATTTGTTCAATTACCTTTGTGAGCAATTCCATTATCTTTACCATATTATACACCAAATATAGAGTAATCAACAGCTTCCTTTTGGTAATGATATTCACGGAACTTATTCGGCTTTTTTACAAACTGCCTCCAGTACCTGTTCAACATGTTCTTCCAGACCAATTTTGTATAATTATTCTTGGTATACTTAGTATCCGATATGATCTGCTCATTTGTTGCATATTTTAAGCCCGCCTGCTCATCAACTATGATATTACTTTGGCTAATTGTTTTTACTCGATAGAATTTTAAAGTAATATTTTTAAGCCTTATTTTCCCCTCGATCCGTGTATTGATTATCTCGATTATTTTTGGAATGTAGTACCAGCCAAAACCGTTATAACGCAGTGCACAAAGTCCTGTGATATAATAGGCATCCATAATATTCAACATTTGTTGATATTCATCAATTTCATGTATTTCTTCCCAGAATTCCTCCAGAAACTCCAGTTTCTTGCGTAAGTTTCCCCGTAGATATCGTTTTTCATTTTCCGTCAACTTTTGACCGTAGTGTAGCTTCTTTAAGAGAGACAATTGTTTGGGTTTGATGATCGTGTTTGTTATTGATTCATCCATTGATAATATTTTTTGTATTACCTTTGTATTGGTCATACGGATATATATATATCCTCTAATATATAAATGTTTCATATGTTAATGGTGTAGTACCGATTTTTAATAAAGTGTAGTCGATATATTTATATACTATTACTCTGTTATATTAGAGTAATGATAGATAAAAAAGTAAAACATATCTTAGAAGAAAACAATCTGTGGTGGCAGTCAAAAGGTGTTTTGCCGGATGTACCAAAGTATGAAAGAGATGCCGTTGATACTTTAAAAAAAGCTTCATTACAAAAAGCCATTGTCCTTATCGGTACCAGACAATCCGGTAAGACCACAGTAATGCTGCAGAATATTAAACGTCTTATAAAACAAGCTGATCCAACCAGTATTGTATATGCCCCCATGGATAGGCTTAAGGGAGCGAGTATAAACGATGTAGTTTTGGCACACCAGGAAATGACAGGTAAGTCCACAAAATCATATTATTTCTTTGATGAGGTTCATAACGATAGAGATTGGTCGGTAAATCTCAAGGTCAAAATCGACGGAAAAACAGGGAATTACTACTATGTTACAGGTTCTTCAGCCACTCTCCTGCTAAAAAATGTTGCTGAATCAGGATTAGGTCGTTTTAGGTTTGAACATATCATGCCCCTTTCCTTTAAGGAATTTGCTGAAATTAATGGGATTCGCCCTAAAATTAGATTCGAACTTTCATCAATTGAAAATGTGCTAAAAAAAGATTTACCTTTGATATCGGAACAACGACGCCTGGAATCCCACTTCCACAGATTTCTGCTTTATGGCGGTTTTCCTGCCCAGTTTTCCTATGATTACGAACTCGCAGAATGGCAGAACCATCTGAGGCAGAACTATGTTAGCCTTAGCATCTACAAGGATATCCTCTCAAATTATGAGGTAAGGGATCCCTCTGTGCTGGAGGATTTGCTATATCTTGTTGCCGAAAAAGCCTCGCTCCCTTTGAGTTATGAATCAATTGCAAAATCCTTTAACCTGACCATTGAGACCGTACGCACATATCTGAATTATCTGGAAGCCGCTGGACTCATTATAAGCTGCGAATACTACACGAAGAATTTATTAAAACGCCAGCGCAGAAACAAGAAGTTCTATATAATCGACCCGGGTTTTAATGCGGCTTTAAACTACGCAAAAACATTAACCGATGATATCACCTCAAAGAATGTCGAGCTATCCATGGCAAGTCACCTGGTAAATCATATCAGAAAAAATACGGGTCTTTTACAGGTTCATGTCCCGTACTGGAGAAAAAAGTACGAGGTCGATTTTATCGCGGAAATCAATAAACATCCGATTCCAATCGAAGTAAAATACAGCAATGAGGTTGATATAAAGGATCTTCGAGGAATACTTTCGTTCATGGATGAAAAAAGAATGAAAAAAGGG
>CBDVCK010000149.1:0-8652 GCA_965372465.1 uncultured Thermoplasmata archaeon
AAACCACTTTATTTGCCATTTCCCTGTTTTTCAAATAATTTACAATCACCTTTGCCTTTTCTTTTGCAAGTGTTATAGCGGTAGCCCTTCCAATCCCTCTTGAAGAACCTGTAATAAGTGCGATTTTACCTTCAATGTCAATCAATTGAATCCCCCCTTTCGTTCCATTTCAAGGAAGAAATAAATGGTATTTCTAGTTTTTGCCAAATCCCGGGACTCTTTTAATTATATTCAGAGAATCCTAAAGCTTAAAACCCATCATGGTAATTACTCAGAAAGTCAAACCTTAACTGGTGGCATCATGCGGGTGAACATAGAAGGAAAGTCAAAGGATATGCGTTCAGTCTGGATGGAGGAAGAGAAAATCATGTTCATTGACCAAAGGGTCCTTCCCCATAAACTCGAGATATATTCAGCAAAAAACGTTGAAGAGGTTGCCTTCGCAATCAAGGACATGGTGGTAAGGGGCGCTCCAGCCATTGGAGCGGCTGCAGCATACGGGATGGCCCTGGCTATGATAATTGATATGGATATAAATGAAGCTGAAAAAATCCTGAGGGCCACAAGACCCACTGCCCAGGATCTGTTCACGGCAGTTGATTACATGTTGAAAAAAGCCAAGGAAGGAGTCCCCCTCAAAAAAGCTGCTGGGGATTATGTTGAGGCCATTCTTGAAAAATGCCAAAAAATCGGGGAGCACGGCGAGCCTTTGATCAAGAGCAACCAAAAGATACTGACCCACTGCAATGCAGGTGCCCTGGCCACAGTTGATTATGGAACGGCATTATCCCCGATAAGACGCGCCTTTCACAATGGGAAGAATATATTTGTCTTTGTTGATGAAACCCGGCCCAGGTTGCAGGGTGCCAGGCTTACTACCTGGGAGCTTGCAAACGAAGGCATTCCCCATGCATTGATTGTAGACAATGCGGCAGGTCATTTCATGCAAAAACGTAAAATCGACCTTGTAATCGTGGGGGCGGACAGGATTGCAAAAAACGGTGATTTCGCAAATAAGATAGGCACGTATGAAAAGGCGGTTTTGGCCTTTGAAAATAATATCCCCTTCTATGTGGCCGCCCCAGTTACCACGTTTGATTTTTCCTTGGAAAACGGGGATAATATACCCATAGAGGAGAGAGGGCAAGAAGAGGTTTTGGAAGTTTCGAAAAAACGTATTGCTCCTCTAAAAACACAAGCACGGAACCCTGCCTTTGACGTCACACCCAAAAGATATGTGACAGGATACATCACTGAGGAGGGTGTGTACAGGGCAGAGGAATTGTCAAAGCTTGTATAATTGGGTACTATTTAAATAATTAAAACCGTGACAATATTCTTATCCTTTAAATACCATTCACCCCATGGAAGTTAAGCCATTATGGTTATGATTGATGATAGGAAGTTGATAGCATGTTTTGTTCCAATTGCGGTACCATGATATCGGATGATGCAAATTTCTGCGAGAACTGCGGGGTCAAACAGCCTGAAAAAGAGCAAAAAGAAGTGGACATCACCAGCGAAATCGACGAATCAATGCCTAACAAGATAAAAGTTGAGCTTGTAGAGAAGGAAACCGAGAGAAAACCGTGCGGGATCTGTGGTGATGCAGACCTGAACCTTGTTAATGAGGAGGGAAAACCAGCCCTTTACCGGTGTCCCGGTTGTGGATTCTACTTTGGAAATTTCTTGAAGAAAGGAAACAACATATACTACGATACCACACACCTTAGAATAGGCCAGTACATTGCAAGCCAGCTTGTTTTCGGAAAGTACCGCGTCTCAGCCCATAAGAACCAAAGAGAAAAAGGGCTGGACGACCTTGCCGACAAGGTCCGTCAGGATATCAATCTCGATAGAAAAAAGATAACCGAATCCCTTTCTTATCTAATAGAGAAAAATGTTCTCTACACATATTACGAACCCACACCGGACGGGGAGTTCGAGTGGTTCGGGATTGGATTTTCCGACAGCACCCCGGGAGAGACAGAGATAACAAAGTGAATTATGTTGACTTTCTCTTTTTTAGCATGAGAACGCCAACAAGTCCCGCGATTACAGCTAAAATCGCTATTCCGGAAATTATCGGGGACACGGATTCTTCTGATTCCGTTTTCTCCCCCACTATAAAGAATTTGACTTGATCCTCTGCAGAGTATTCATCACCGTCAAATGACCTGGCATAGATGGTATGGTTCCCATTTTCCAATCCCGAGAAAGACAAATCATGGTACCACTGTGTGGATGCTCCAACTGCATTCCATTCACCGCCATCGATACTGATCTCGATGAGGGAAACACCGTCCTGTGCGTCATAAGCTGTTCCCTGGATATTGATTGATTTGTCTTTGCTTCTATCAACTACCTCATCATCACTCGGAGTCGTGATAAGAACTCCCGGAGGAGTATCTGCTACATTTTCCATATTGTAATAATGATGAAGGAAATCATCCCAATAAGTATCAACTGCAAAATCTACTTCATCATATGTGTCGGAATAGGTGGTATCATACCCGTTTGGGAAATAAATTGTCAGTCCGTTTGCTCCTTTAACATTGCCGTGATACGGGTTGACTGCAAAATGGATAATTGCATCATTTGCCGCAGCCTTAACCGCGTCCGCAGCCCCTTTTATTTCGCCATCGAAACTAAAGGAAATCTTTAGATTGTCCATAAAATCAATGATATCGTACATGCAGTAGCCAGTGGGATCCACAGGTGCTATGTTAGTTGGGAAGTACTGGGTACCAAAATCGTAACTATTAGTAGCAAACCTTGCAGCCAAAATTTGTCCATGATGACCCTGGGGTTCGATTGCCGCCTTCATGGATAGCATCATGGAGAGCATATCGATTTTACTTGCCAGCATATCGAATTTTTCCAAATCGAATACTGTTTGGGTTACGGCTGTGGTATCATCAGGATCCTCCTCTCTATCGGTGTAGGATGCAACATACTCATCAGCTATTACAATTCCCAGGTCCTTTGGACTCATTTGGGGTTCAGATGTCAGTTTTGGTAGGATCTTCTCGTAGGGCCAACCCTCACCTGGTTCTACGTAGCCTGACCCAACACCGATGTCTACGCTGTTTCGAATCTGGTACATAACCGCCATCTGGGCCATAAGGCAGGCATCGAAACCCACAAGGTCAAGATCGCGTCCCAGGTGGTCTTCAATTTTTTCCATGGCACATTTCAGTTCCGCCATGGATAAATGGTCATCTTCATTGTCCTCGTCCCAGCACACCCCCCAAAACGCTCCACCATGGTTCCAAATTGAAAGTGCGTATTTCTTGGCAGGGTAGTTGTCCACGGCCCATTTTACGAATTCCACCAAGGTTTGGGGATCACCCATGTTGACCTCGTCCAGATCCTCGACTTCTTCGGAGCCAATGATATCAGCATCAACATCTTTTGTAACATAGAATCTCTTTGCCCCTGTCCAGTCACCGTTTGATTCATCGTAGCCGTCGGTTTGGCAGCGGTCCATCTGAACGATTATATTCACCTCGTCAGTGGAGCCCACGGTCTCCATCTCGTTGATATCTTCTATGCCTGCTGATTCGAGGTTATTATCAGAATCCAGATAAACCATAAAAGTCCACTCAGGTAAATCGGCTTCCGACTCCTCTGCAAAACCCATGGGCATTGTAGACACAATCAGAAATAGGGTTATTCCAAGGATGAGAATCCTGGCTAGGTTCTTCATTTCAGTCACCTAAACATAGATAATACTCTGGCTATTTTTAATTTTTGGTAATAGAATAGTATGTCTTAAGAATATATTTTCTAGATCAAAGGCCCTTATAGCGCTCAATAACTGAGGCAAAGGGCTGGGTCCCCAGCTCCAGCACGCTCTTCTTCTCTCCTGCCGTGATTTTCACGTGAAGGGCATTGTCTGTTGCGCGCATGACCTTTGGCTTCACACCATCGTCCTTGAGCTTTTTAAGAAGATGCTTTCTGAACATTTTCACCCTTTTTCTGTAATCCACAGACATCTTTTCCACAAGCTGCGTCGGATAGTATCTTCTGAATTTACCATCCTGGATAATTTCTATTAGTCCCGCACGCTCTAATTCCTTGGTGTGCCTTACCACAGTTCTCTGGTTTAACTGGACTTCAGTTAGAAGAGCTTTCTGGGTGATACCCGAATCCGATAAGATCCTCCTGAAGATAGGAGTAGCCCGCTCGTGATTCATGATTGTAAATATCTCCACATCGCTATCGTCGATCATGGTTGTGGGATAGAATACTGTATCGTTATTCACCTCATCTTTTACAATGAAGTCCTTTTCCACGAGCCTTTCAAGATGCCATTTTGTGGCTGCATTGCTCAGCTCCAAGTCCCGAGCAATCTTGGATAACCGGGTGCATGGATACCTGCATAAATATTGAAAAATCTCCCGCCTTCTGGGGTTCATGGTCAGGGTTTCTTTTGCAGGCTCGGCAGGGCTTTTGGGGGCTTCGGTTTCCTCTCCAATCTCCTTTTTGAAGGCATCAACCATTCTTCTTTGTGGCATTCACATCCGCTTCCTCACTGTACGTTGTCACAAGGTCCTTTACAAGTTGGGCAAGGTCCACATCTGCAAAATCCTCGTCATTTAATTCGTTTAGGGAGCTTTTGATGTTATCCCATACACGCTTTGAAAAGGATTTCTCGTATTTCTTTAGCTGTTTTTTCAGCTCCGCAGGTGCCTTTTTTGTTATGTTCTCAGGTGTCTTTTTTCCCTGCACCAGCAATCCGAATCCCTTTGCAATCCAATAGGGATGGGACAGTTTGCTATGCCTTGAATTTCGGCATTTCACAATTTCCAGTATTCTTGAGGTAACGCCTTCTTTTCGGGTGTACTTGAGATGAACCACAGTGTCCGAAAGATACATTGGAATCACAATCTCGTTGCCTGTGAGATCCCCCCTTGTTCCGTGCTCCTCCAGGGTGCAGACAACTGTGCCGATCTTCTTTGTCTCCTTGAGCAGCAGCATGAGAAGTTCCCTCTGCTCGTATCTTCCTTCAGTTGACCAAATCACAGGTGTTAAGGGGTCCACAACGATTCTCGATTCCGAGCCCTTCCATTCCTCTACAAAGGTGGGAAGCTCGTGCCTTATGAATTTGGAGAACTTCTTTCCGCTTGCATCTATGAACACCAAAGAGCCGTCATCGAGATAGGCGTGGATATCGGCCCAACCCATCTCAACTGCTTCCTTGATTATCTGGTCCTGGTTCTCGTCCAGGCTCACGAACAGGGCGTCGTTTCCTCTTTCAAGGCCTCTTCTCAGAAATTGGGTGGCGAAAGTGGTCTTTCCTGCACCTGATGTGCCGATGACTACTGTGGTTGAGTTCTCGTTTAGGCCTCCGTCCACTAGCGAGTCCAGGCCCACAACGCCGGATTTGATCTTTTTCATTACCTCTCCCCAATGGTTGATATCGTGGTTTAAATACATATATGTTTTGTGGGAATGGCTGGGAAAGGGTTGGAGAATTCAGTTTAAAGTGAAGGTAGCCACGGTTTCACCGGTTGACCTGAACACAATAGTTATCCTGTCTCCTGGTCCCCCTCCATCTACGAGCAAACTATCAGTCTCATCTAATTTATTGTTTGCATCAAAGTCAGTGAATGTAAGGTTGCAACCATTGGTGATAGAAAGAACAGCTCCATTTTGAGGTTGTTCCTCGACCTCAGTCATTCCCCAGCTCGCATCGTAAAGAACAATATCTATCTTCTCCAATCTTACGGAACCCTGGAATGTTCCAGTCCATCTCCCTGGAACATTGGGATCATCAGCAAAAAGCAGTGACCCCCTTGGGGTTGTTGTGGTGTTAACATGTAGTGTGGTAAGAGAATACAAGATGGCAATAGAAGCAAAAATTAAGAAAACGAATACAACAATGATTACCACCACATTCATATTGCTTTTGGGTGGTGGCCCAAGCGGTGGATAATACGGTGGAGGCATTGGTTGTTGATAATAAGGTTGCGGGACCTGTTGATATTGGGTAACAGCTTGGCCGCAATTCTGACATATATCCCCAGTTACCTGGGCTTCGCAATTTTGGCAAATAACCATATTCTGCCTTCCCTTATATTGATTATACTAGGAAATATAAATATAAAACATTGTCGATATTGTTCGGTTGAAAATAAATTTCAGTTTATAATGTCAGTAGCCACGGTTTCACCGGTTGACCTGTATACAAACGTAATCCTGTCGCCTGGTCCCCCACCCTCTAAGATCAAAGAATCAGTGGCATCCATTCTATCATTTGAATTGGTATCAGTATATGTTAGTTCACATCCACCGGCGATAGAAAGAACAGTTCCACTTTCGGGTTGCTCCTCGACATCTGTTTGCCCTTGACTTGCATCAAAAAGAGAAATATCGATTTTCTCGAGCTCTACAGAACCTTGGAACATCCCGGTATATCTCCCCGATACATTTGGGTCGTCTGAAAACTGCAAAGCACCCCTTGGTGTAGTTTCAACACTGCCAAGATTATTTGAAGCAAAGATAATAGAGACGGCAATAAAAGCTAAAAATAAGACAATGAGCACAACAACGATCACAACCCCAACCATATTGTAACTGGGTGGTGGTCCAGGCGGCGGATAGTAAGGTGGAGGCATTGGTTGTTGATAATAGGGCTGTGGAACTTGTTGTTGATATTGGGTTTGTGGAAATATTATAGCCTGGCCGCAATTCTGACATACATCCCCAGTTACCTGGGCCCCACATTTTTGGCAATATACCATAAGGATCGCCTTCCTCAATCAAAATAAGTATGTTGATGAAAATATAAATAAATTGGCATGGGCCTTTTAATTAGGCCTAGGGTTCGGAAACATTGAATAATCACGGATACTGCGGTGGCGACTGGGGTGGGTACTGCTGCGGTGGTGGCTGATACTGCTGTTGAGGGTACTGCGGGGGCTGCTGAGGATATTGCGGTGGATATTGCTGATAGGGAGGTCCATATTTCGGTCCTCCACCCATCTGGGAAACGGCTTTTCCCGAGAAAGGAACCACGATAGCCAGATAGATAATGGCAAAGACAAGAAGCATTATGGCTGCAATGAGTGGGATATAATTGTATCCATAGGAAATCTTGGTGTCCGTCTCATTCTCCAGATCGTCCAAATGGCCCATCAACGAGAAGTGGGAAACCAATGCCAGGATGCTGAACACTATGATAAGTGCAGCAATAAGAAGCAAAAGATGCGCCACACCATCCATTCTTCCTGTACGGTAAAGTGTAAGTCCGGCCAGGGCGATTATCCCCAATATCAAGGCAATCCAGAAGGAAAGTTCTATCATGCGGATATCACCATCTAGGTCCTCTACTTCGTCTGGTGTACCTGGAGTATCTGCATAAATATGAAGGTAACCGGAATTGGTGTAGCTGGTAACAGTTACCTCCTCGTCGGTCTCGTAATTGTATCCCTCGTTCTCCACTCCAAACCATGGGAACAGAGGAATTGTGATAACGCCGATCAGGCTCATTAAAATCATGAGCAGCACGATTTTCCGGGTCTTTTTCGCGAATATTTCATCCATTGATACCACCCCCAGGAGTCTGAGGGGGTTGTTGAGGTGGAGGTTGAACTGGAGGCTGTGTTGGTGGTTGTATAGGGGGTTGAGCAAGAGGCTGACCTGGAGGTTGGTAAGGCGGTTGAGCCTGTGGTTGTCCGGGTGGTTGCGCTGGTGGTTGGGCTTGCGAAGAAGGCATGGTTTGATTAAGCTCTCTTAAAATTATTAACAGGGCGATAATGAATATTACTATTCCGATTATCAAGGCCAGATATGCTGCAGGGTAACCAGTTGAGGAGGTCACCTCACCTCCCATATCCTCTATATTACTATTCGCATGCATCTCTGTAATATTGAATCCGATAAAGTTAGTCCCTGATACAATGATCATAACCGCAAAGATCAATAAAAGCCCGCCTGCTATTGCGCCCAATCCATGCAGAAATCCAGTTCGATATCTCCCAGAGGAGGTCATGGCCCCGATAAGAATAATTATGATAGCCATGATGATGGAGAATATCAAACCGATTAGCGCAAGGCCAATGGCTCCTTTGAAATGGTCCTCTGTCTCGCCATGGTCAGTGTATTCATCTCCACCCCAATCATCCTCATCACCGTCTACAAGCTCCAATTGGTTGTTGAACGAGAAAGTATCTCTTTCGGTATTTGTTAATTCAAATTCTATGTTGGTAGAGTCGCATTCGGGACACTGCCAATAGGAATCGGGATCAGAGTAACCGCAATCCTGACACACCCATTCGTAATCTCCTCCTATATCTTGTTCCACGCTGATCCATGGGAGGGCCAGAACCAGAATCAAACCGATGATTCCAATTAACAGAAGAACGATCCCCATTTTTGCAATGGTACTTTTACCAATGAGTACGCCAATGGGGGGACTGTATTGCGCAGGCAGTGCACCAGGCTGCTGTTGATATTGTTGCGGATAGGGTCCAGCTTGCGGTTGCTGATATTGCCCGGGTTGCGCACCCGTTGCTGGTTGTTGAGCCGGTATCTGCGAAATATTCAAGCCACAAAGGGGACAAAAAGTTCCTGTCACATCGACATTACAATTCGGACAAATCGCCATATTCGATCCTCCTGCAAATTAATTTCGGATATTAATAA
>CBDVCK010000150.1:0-8586 GCA_965372465.1 uncultured Thermoplasmata archaeon
AGGGCATCGTGGAGCGCAAGTTATGATGCGTCTTCTGCAGATGTAAATATTACTGGGGAGAACAGTGTGGACAAATTCGGCAGATCTGTCTCAGGAGCTGGTAATGTTGATAATAGCGGATATGATGACATTGTTGTTGGTGCACCTGGCTATAATTCAAATCAAGGTCGAGCCTATGTATTCTATGGTGATGGCTCAATACCCACATTTGCTTCAAATTCAGATAAAAACTATACAGGTGAATCATCAGGCGATCAGTTCGGCTTTTCTGTCTCAAATGCAGGTGATGTGAACAACGATGGCTACGAAGACATAATTGTCGGTGCACCGTTCGCGGATGATACAGGTAAAGCGTATATCTATCTCAATCCTGATATTTTTGCCTATGTCGCTTCAAATACCACTACCTATGGATATATGACGAACTTTACCTATGCAAAAAGTGCAGGCGATAGTGGTGCCTATGCAACATTAAATGAGAAGAATGTTGGACTCGGTGGGAGTGAATCTCTATATGCAAATGATTTTGGCTCGGAAAAGACTGGTTGGACAACGGCAGGTAGTTCTCCTTACCTGGATGCCATAGACGATTCAAATAAGGTTTACACTGCATCAAGTGCAGCTGAGGAAGGTGATTGGAACTTTACAGATAGCTCAATTTACGGAGCATTTTCGAGCTCACAGATAGAACTATACTCTTATCAGGTTGGAACAGATGAAACAATAGATGTGTGGATCCATGATGGTTCTTCATGGAGTCTTTTAGGTCCCATAACTCCCGATGCCAGTTATTCTTGGAAAACACTGAGCACATCCGCTGTCCTTGATACCAAGGCAAAGATCGACTCTGCAAAACTCTATGTAGTTTATCAGAAGAGTGGACCATCACATGAGATTCATTTGGATAGCGCTCGTATAAATTGGACTGCAACAGCATCCACGCATTACGAGATCGATATCGAATACAATACTGCGAATGTTCTCTGGGGTGATGATTATTATTTGCAGCTGAATTATTCAACAGACGGAACAGAGATTTATGATGTATTCGTATATAATTCCTCGTCTGAAGATTGGGATAATATGAGTTCACAAGGTGATTTGACAGCCACTTCATTCACGATTAAAGAATATAATCTAACAAGCGCCCATCGGTTAAGTAGCGGTAATGTTAGAGTTAGATATATTGGCCGTAATCAGATGACCGGTGACTTAGTAAATTCCACTCTTAACATCGAATATCACAGAATAAGAACCACTAATACATATATTGCACTCACTGGTGAAAGCGCAGACGATGAGTTCGGATGGTCTGTAGCAAATGCAAGTGACATCAATTCTGACGGCTCGTATGATGATGTGCTGGTAGGTGCTCCCAATTATTATACTGGACCCTACAATGCTGTTTGGGGTTCTACAGACAAAAAAGTCAACCAGAACCCGGGCACTGAAAATCAAACCTTGCCCTCTGTTGCTACGGATACAGATGGAAATGTAATCATGGTCTGGGAGGATGACCGTAACGGCAACCCAGACATTTACGCTCAAAAATTCGACTCTTCTGGGACTCCACAGTGGGGCGGAACAGATGTGAAAGTCAACCAGAACACGGATACAGCTTATCAAAACTACCCTGTTGTAGCGGTGGATTCGGCCGGGAACGCGATTGTGATCTGGCGGGATAATCGTAGTGGGGTCTCAAAATATGATATCTACGCCCAGAAACTCAACGCAACAGGAGCTGCGCAGTGGGGATCTACGGATGTGAAAGTCAATCAAAACAGTGATACAGATCATCAGTATAATCCTGATATAGATTTGGACACGAGCGGGAACGCGATCATTGTCTGGCATGATTCCCGCAACACTACCTATGACGTCTACGCGCAGAAACTCGATTCTTCTGGAACCCCACAGTGGGGCGGATCAGATGTGAAAGTCAACCAGAACTCAGACGTTGTCATTTATTCCTATCCTGCTGTGGCTATGGACTCGAGCGGGAATTCAATTATTGCCTGGTTGGATTACCGTAACGGTACCAATGACAAGGACATTTATGCGCAGAAACTTGATTCTTCTGGGACAGCGCAATGGGGTGGAGAGGATGTAAAAGTCAACCAGAACTCGGACACTGAAAATCAAACAAATACTGATATAGCTGTGGATTCGAACGGGAACGCGATTGTGACCTGGCATGATGATCGTAATGGTTCTGCTAATACGCAAGTCTTTGCCCAGAAACTAAGTTCGTCTGGAATTGTACAATGGGGGTCTTCGGACATGAAAGTCAACCAGTACTCAAGTTCTGATCGATTTTTTACTAAAGTAGCTGTAGACTCGGAAGGGAGCGCAATTGCCGTATGGACCGATAACCGAGAAGCAGGCCAGAACATATACTCGCAAAAACTCGACTCCGATGGAACTGCACAGTGGGGTTCTTCGGATTTTAAAGTCAACCAGAACTTAGATCCCAGTCTAAATACTCTCGCTGATGTAGCTCTGGACACAGATGGGAAGGTGATTGTGGTCTGGAGAGATAATCGCAATGGTGTCAATAATCGTGACATTTATGCGCAGAAATTCCAAAAAAATACTACCGGTGGAGCCTTCATATTCTATGGTGGTGATCCCATGGACACAACAGCGGATGTCAACCTGACTGGTGAGATGCGCGGCGATAAATTCGGATATTCTGTTCATAATGCGGATGATATCAATAACGATGGCGATCCTGATGTGATAGTTGGTGCTCCTTATTATGATAACGATGCTGCTACCGATACCGGAGCAATCTATGTCTTCTTTGGCGGATCAGGTATGGACGCCACAGCCGATTATACGAAATACGGCCAGTATGCCTATGATCATTTCGGCTGGTCTGTCTCGTATGCTTTAGCATTCAATGGAAGTGGAAATAACACGGTCATTGTGGGAGCTCCTCATTACGACACACAATTAGGTGAAACCCCCCTATCCGCCACCGATGCCGGGAAGGCATACATCTATTCATTAGGATCAGGGGAAGTCATACCCGAGTTTGAAGAGATAGTAATCCCAATCACTTTTATATTGATTATATTCGTGGTTTTAAAGAGAAAACCGATTCACAAAAGTAAGCCAAAAAAGCTTCAAAATCCGCAGGATAGGGGTTTGATAGGTAATAAGAACCATATGAGGTGTGTAAATGAAAAGAAATAAAAATGAAGAGAAACAGGATTTGCGCAATAGCGTAAAGAAGCACGATAAAAGCCGTACAAAGGCATGGGTCTACCTCTACATAGCCAGCCTTACAATTATAATGATCACAAAAGTAATGCCTATCATTGCTGACATCTATATAGACTCCGTCATCAACGATATGGATGATGAGTACACCTATCATCTGCGTTTCTCAGAGGATGGTTATCAGAGTCATTACTACGTGGAGCGCTGGAACACAAGTGCATATGGTATCATTGATTTGACATACTACACCCCCACTCATACTCTTGAAGTGGAAATAGCCAACATAAAAGTGTTGGGAATCGACTCCCGCTCAATGTTTGAAGCTGAGTGTTTGAAGGTTACCGGTAGGAGTCCGTATGATGATCCTGCTCTTTACAAAAAATACTTCATCGAAAGAGACCTTTTTACTGTGAACATAATAACCCTGGATAACAGACCAATTACAAATCTCTCCTTCAAAGATATCCCTATTGCCTATGAGGTCAGAGTGAATGGTGAGACTTGGCTTGAGGGTGATGGTTACTATTATACACCAGATTATGGTATGGTCATAGGCAATGTTCCGTCTGGGACCACAAATGTTGAGATATGGTTTAAAAGTCCTGAGGAAACAGGACCTACTGCAATCGTTGACAATGAGATAACCGCAGAGGTTGATGAGATAATCATTTTTGACGCGTCCTTTTCCCATGATGATGAAGGTATAGAGTATTATTATTGGGATTTTGGAGACGGGAATTTCTCTGTAGAAAACACCCCGATAACAACATTCAGTTATCCTGAAGAAGGAGAATACATAGTAGTCCTCACTGTCAGGGATACGGATTCCTTAATCGAAAGGGCGTACATAAATGTAACAGTAATACCTATCTCTGAAAATAATCCCCCAATCATTCTTGATGTTGTACCGAACCAAGAAAAATATGAGGATTGTCCTCCTTGGAATTTAGATCTGAGTTGGTACGGAAGCGACCTTGAAGATTCAGATGACGAGCTGAAATGGTATATCACGGGAGAAAACACCTCACTTTATACAGTCGCAGGAGAAAACATAACTAATAATCTGACATTTATACCCGTGCCCAGGGTTCATGGTAATGATGAGGTAATATTATGGCTTGAGGACAGCCGCGGTGCTAGGGTTTCTCAGGTCCTATGGATCAATATCGCCTCTATTAATAATCCTCCTTACTTTAATCCTTTTCCACCCAATCTGTTCGTCCATTACGATGACCCGGGCACTGATTATGATGATCCCTATCCCTGGAACTATACCTTCTATGTTCATGATGTTGATACCCCATTAGAGGAATTGAGCATTACAACGTCAGAGCCCACAGCGGATTCGGGTGATGGTTATGCTGATGTGAATGGCCTTGAGGTGACATTCCATTATCCAAAGAACAGACTGAATGAGAGCATTCTTGTTATTTTGACATTATCTGATGGTATCGATTCTACTCAGACCGCGATTCTTGTCACTGTCACCTCTAATTGGGTACCTGAACTTATAAACAATATGCCTGATGTAATTCTTGAAGAGAACTCAACACTCTACAATGTCTTTGATCTTGACGATTATTTTTCGGATCGGGATAATGACAGCCTTTTCTTTTCATCAGGTTACTTCCATTTGGAGGTTGATATTGATGAGGACAACACAGTAGACATAACAGCTTTAGGACATTGGACAGGAGAAGAATACGTAACATTTAGAGCTGAAGACCCCATAGGGGCGATATCTGAGGACACGATAACTGTTACCGTCATACCTGTTAATGATCCTCCTGTCATATCTGGTGTACCCGATTTGTTTGTCCATTATGATTATTCTTACGCATTTGATCTCTCTCCATATATCTCCGATCTAGATAACCCGCTTTCGGATCTTGTTGTTTGGACCTCTGAACTGACAGACAATATTAGACTGCAGCAGTCAAACAATCTCGGAATAATCATATTATATCCCGAGTCAATGAACGGGATGACGATACCTACAACAATCTATGTTTCCGACGGGATGTGGACAGCTTCTCAACAAATTAACATCACCGTCACAAACAATTTCCCACCGAAGTTAGGATATTACCTACCAGATGTTTTCTTTGATGAGGATACAATCCTAAATGGAGCCTTCACCCTGAGTGATTATTTCTTTGATATAGACGACAATGTCTTGTTCTACACAAACGGTAGTAAATTCATAAATATCACTATCAATGAGGATTTATCAGTTGATTTCTCTGCACCTGAGAATTGGTACGGCTCAGAGTTCATAACCTTCAGGGCAACAGATCCAAAGGGTGCCTTGGCCGAGGACAAGATTCTTGTGATTGTGGTTCCGGTTAATGATCCTCCGAACTTAAGAGAAATTCCGGGGCAGGAGAAGGATGAAGGAGGCGAATGGATATTGGACCTATCTCAGTATATTGAAGACGTTGATAATGAATTATCTGAACTCACTATAACGGTGGAGAATGAGGCGGGTCAGAGTTATGTAAACCTAGTTGGAAACATCCTCATATTCAATTACCCCAATGGTATCCGAAAAGATTCAATTACAATTTCGGTTAGCGACGGTGAGCTAGAAACCCAAAGGAGTTTTACGGTGGATATCCAAAAACCTGTACAAACTGCCCCGAGTATCTGGGATTTGATACCCTGGCCTTGGGTAATATCCATCATAGTAATGGCAATTGGTGGTGCGTTTGCGATTTACAAGAAGAAGAGCAAATATCAGGTTTATGATGCGTTTTGTATACATCAGATGGGCCTCCCTATTGCTCATATATCCCGCCAAGACAGTTCTGATTTGGAGGATATTGTGGTCAGTGGAATGTTTACTGCGGTCCAGGAGTTCATCAATAATGTCTTCACCGGGAAAATAGAAGGTGATTGGGAAATTGATGAGATGAAGTTCGGTGAACACAAGATACTGATTGAGAAAAATCCATATCTCTTTTTAGCTGTTATTTTCGAGGGTTATGGGCCAAAGCTTCGCAAACGAGTGAAGAAACTCATACAAGATATCGATGAAGAATATGGCTCTGTTCTTGAGAATTGGGACGGCGTTATTTCCAAGATAATTGGCGTAAGAGCCATGACGATGAGTTTGCTTTCAAAAAAGGCGTGTAAAAAGGTTGGGACAGAAACTAAAATAAAAGCCCCGTCAATGGAATTTGAGGATGAGACAAAAATACCGATTGAAGATGAATCCCAGGAGTCAAATGCCATTATTGAAGAAAACCAAGCTGAAGAGGTAGAAGAGGAAATAGAGATTCTCGAGTGTCCAGTATGCGGCAAAGAGGTTAGCCCCAAGGAAACAGAATGCCCTAGGTGCGGTATAGATTTTGTTTAATTTCAGGTCATTAATATTCCATAATATTAATGTCATGAAGTCTGGAAAGGAACTTATTTAAGTTTCATTTTTTTCAATTTTGGTAATCAACCTTGATTTTCTGTTCATAACTATTTAATTAATAGGAAATTTGTACAATATATTAAGTTTATATAATAACGCGAAAAAGAGAAAGGAGATTGAAGAGGTCAAGTCCACTAAATGTAAACATGAGACACGGAAATCGGAACAGTAGCAAGAGAATTTATATTCACGCCCAAAGCAAAAAAGTCGGGGTCAATAGATGTCTAGGAAGTGGATTGGAAAGGTATATTCGATTGTTTTAATAGCCATGCTTTTCCTATCTCCTCTCACTTCATTATTGCCATCAGGAATAATAAAATCTGCAGCAGCTGAAGAGACATTGGCTCCTCTCACCACTATTACAGATCCAAATCAGGGAGACAATTTTGGAATGAATGTATCCTGGATAGGTGATGTGAACGGGGATGGTTATGACGATATAATTGTCGGAGCGCCGTATGCTGATAGAAAGCCGTTAGGTGATTGGTGGAACTCCGATTGGGCATATCGTCGTAAATTAACGTTTGATAACAGCGCTCAATCTGAAAATTTGGTGAATTTCCCTGTCCTGGTAAAATTGGACATATCCAACTTTGATTTCTCGAAAGCCAAAATGGATGGAACTGATCTACGATTTGTTGATGATGATGGCATTACGGAATTGAATTATGAAATTGAAAGCTGGAATTCTTCTGGAAAAGGTTTTATTTGGGTTAATGTAACCAGAATTGATGGAGGTTCCAATTCTGATTATATCTGGATGTATTATGGAAACTTGAGTGCAAATGACAGTCAAAACCCAACAGGGGTATGGGATTCCAATTTTAAGGCTGTATATCACTTAAATGAGACTCCCACAAGTACAGTATACGATTCAACAAGTAATGATATCGATTTAACGCCTAATGCATTTGAATCAAGTGGTCAGGTATCCGGGCCAATTAATGGCGCAATTAATTTCGATGATAGCCCTGAGCGCATGGTCTCTACCAATACCGTTACTATCGAATCATTTACCATGGAGGCCTGGATGAGTTCTGATGATTGGACAACATGGCATACAATTTTAGAAGTAGATGGAGAACCAACAGGCTTTCGGGATTTTACTATAGATGATACTCAACGAATATCAATGGACAACACATTTAACTATGATATAACCCCACCATTGAGTGGATCCGCATGGCATTATGTAGTTGCCCGATACGATGATAATGCCGGTTCAAATCCTCTTAGAGGTTTTATCAATGGAACGATAACAAGTAATACTCCAGATCCTGGTGATTTAGCCTCTGTCACAGGAAGGGTGGTGGTAGGTGCATATTGGTGGGACGGTTCATCAATATGGTCGGATTATTGGGACGGTCGACTTGATGAAATAAGATTATCAAATATATCAAGAAGTAACGATTGGATTAGAGCACAATATCTCTCAACAAATAACAGTTTTATTACCTATATTGGCGAGGAAACAAATATCAAAAACGCAGGAGCAGCCTATATTTTCTTTGGTTATCCCGGAATAAATTCGACTAATATCGATATTAGCAAAGCTAATGTAACGATTTACGGGTCCAATGCAGGCGATTTATTTGGATGGTCTGTATCAGATGCAGGTGATATGAACAGCGATGGATATGATGACGTAATCATTGGAGCACCGGGTTGGGGTGCAGATCGCGGAAAGGCCTATGTCTTTTATGGAAGAGACACAGCTTCATGGAATAATATCTATGATGCTGACACAGAAGCCGATGTTATCATGACCGGAGAGAACGATGGAGACAAATTTGGATTTTCTGTTTCTGGAGCAGGTGATGTGAATTACAATAGATATCTTGATGATTGGTTGTACCGAAAGAAAATCACAATCATGGCGGACCAGATAGCAGGAGACCTTGTAGATTTCCCAGTACTGATCGATATCACGGACCTGGATC
>CBDVCK010000151.1:0-8474 GCA_965372465.1 uncultured Thermoplasmata archaeon
CAAAAAAAAATTGTAAATAGATTCAATCTACAATATAAAGAAAAAATGTTAAACGGTATAGATATCCTGCATGAGAAGAGAATAGCAACAAAAGGAAAAATTTGGGAAATTCTTTTGCTTACGATCCTTATCTGGATCGTGACAGGATTTAGATGGGTGTTTATTGGGTTTGCCCTGGGTGTGGATCTCCCTATAATCGCGTTCTTATTGCTCCAACCCCTTATTACCTTAATTTCATTTGTCCCAATAACTATCGGTGGGTTGGGGTTATTGGAAGGTGGGGTTGTGAAAGCTTTAAACCTCCTAGGAATTTCTGAGGGGAGGGCTCTCGCTTTCGTTCTAACTGATAGAATTGCAATGATAGCCGTTGAAGCACCTGCGATAAAGGAACACAAATTCAAATGAAATGTTCAAATAAATCCCTCCTGTGGATGCAAATGGAGCAAGAAAATATAAACTTTAACGAAGAAGTGTTGAAATAACGGTTTGTATTATGATAACTCCCAAACTCTGTGATGAATTTCAAAATTTCATGAAGCGTATTCCATCTCAAGTATGCATCTCCAAAAGTTTAAGAAACTGATAATAGATATGGTAAAAAAATGAGCATAACAAGTTGAAAAAACAAACCACATAAGAAAGGGGATTAACCGATGTGTAAAGAGCATGATGATAAATCAACCCAAATTGGATTGGGGAAACATTCTTCATTTCCTGAGGATAAAATCATTGAACACAAAAAAAAGATGTATGTATTACACAAAGAGGTCTATAAAGTAAGGCCTATGAAGATTTCGTACTATCATCCAAATATCATTATAAAATGGATTGAAACTAAAAGGATAAAGATAATCTGTAACCTGATTAAAAAACATGCAAAAGAACATGCATCCATACTCGATATCGGTTGTGAGGAATGTTTTTTATTTGATTTGCTGGGTGAGCAAGATAGATATAAACAGATAGGGGTGGATTTCTTAAAAGATCCATTGGTTAAAGTCGGGAATCGATATCCAACCATCCAAGCTGATGCTCATGAACTCCCATTCAAAGATAAAACATTCGATATAGCAATATGTTCAGAAACACTGGAACATGTGAGCGATCCCAAGGAGGTTTTAAAGGAAATTCATCGTATAACAAAAAATATGATCATTATTTCAGTACCAAACGATAAAACCGTCCAGAAACTAAAAAAAATATTTTCGTCAATAGGGAAATCATTCTTAAAAGGACTGGAAAAAGGCAAGGTCCCTGAGCATATAAATAACTGGGACAGAAAGAGCATTGGAAAGTTTCTTGAACCACATTTTAATATCAAAAAGATAATGTCACTTCCTTCAAAATTGCTTGAGATAAAGCTAATCGTTGTATGTAAACCCAAAGAACGTCTCAATAACCTTTAATCAACCGAACCTTATTGAAAAGAAGATTAGATATTACAAAGGCTCAGCCTTCACTCCACCACGAGAAAGAAGATATATCCCTTACGGGAAAGGATGTACAGAATAATTATGGCGGGAAAGAACATCAGCGTTACCATCATTCCAATCACGAAATCTGAAGGCTCGAAATTAAAGGTTATGGTGACATCATCCTGGTCTGAATTAACGTCGAAGCTCACAAGACGCTGATATGCCTGGGTATCCTTTTTTTCCCCTGAGTTTATACTGTATTTCCAACCGGGATACCATGAGTTTTTGAAGACAACGGTGTCCCCTGATCTTATAGCCTCCGCTTTTACCACTATCTTGTGTGGGGTGAGCTCGGTAACATTAAGCGGAATTACAGAGTCATCCCTTACGATGAACACATCGGGGAGGGTGTTGTTCAGCCTGTAAAGGTAGAGTGTGATTCTTTCAGGCTCGCTTTCGTTTTCACCTCCGATATCGGAAAATATCTCGGAAAGACTGGTGGGCTCGGCATCTTCAAATTCCTCATCGGTTTCGTAGGCAGGTTTTTTTGTGACATTGTACTTTCTGATTAAGGTCGCGTTTGCCCTGTTTATTTCATCGGTGATCTCGTAGTTGAAAGGTGCAAAGGTCATATTTCCAATCGTGATGTTTCCTGGATAATAATATTCATGAAAGCGGAGCCAGCCTGCAACCCCTGCACTGTACATCGGATTCTCATAGGAAAGTAGATGGCTGTCAACTAAATCATAGTAGCTATCATTCAACCACGGATGGTATTGGGGATCGTCAGCCTTGATATCATCGGCTATTTTCTCCTCGAGCTTGTCCTCATGGAACCAAACTGGCCTGGTTTCAAGGCGGGTTGAATTCACAACAAGGAGATTCACAGTTACAAATACCACCAAAAACGTGGATATGAAGGTGGTGTTTCCCAGGGCTTTCTTTATGTTCATCCAAAATGTCTTTGGATTGAGGATCCCCAAAAGAAATCCCTTGATATCTACCTTGTAAAAAACGCGAAGTATGATGAAAAGAACTGTGAATATGGTCAGAATCGAAGCGATTAGGGTCATAGTTGTAAATTCGTTTTTAGTAAAAAAGCGGTAGGCACTGTAATTCTCCGGAATCAGTAAATATACAACAAATGGGGTTATCATCTCAAAGAAGATGATCGTGGTAATGCACCCAAAGAACAACCACACGTATTTCTTTTTTGTAGAGGAAAGTCCTTTATAATTCTCCATGAACCAGTCAAATCCAAGAACTATAAGAGATATCAAACAAAACGATGCTACCATAAGTGATCTTGGGGGCACAGATAGGTTTTGAAAGATACTGACAAGATGCACCACACCAAATACAGTAAAGTAACCCATGGCCCATAAGAGAAATACCACAGAAGACACCATCAGGTACTTTTTATGAGGTGAAGAATGAAACATCGAGAAGGGCAGGAATATTAAGGGAATCAATCCTATGTAGTAATAATTTTCAGATTCGGATATTCCAACGGGAAAAGTAGAAGCCTGGGTTTGATCACCAAAGAAGGAAAAAATATCTCCGAGGCCCGCCGAACCATACAATGCGGGATGTGGTCTTTGGGTTCCACCGCTGTAGTTCAGAATTGGAATTAACTTGATGGCAAAGATCATAACTGCGAAGATTACGATTATGCATAGTATCAACAACTTTTTTTTGTTCAATTTCAATTTAAATTTACTTTTTCCATCGAAATTAAAAACTTGAAAGAGGGCATAAACAGTGAAAAGAAAAGCGAAGAATATAAATAGTGCAACGCTTGCGAGTATAAAGAAACTTATGGATATCATGGAGAAGAAGGCGTATTTAAAGCGTTTTGTATCCAAAGCATTGTGCAGAAAGTACATAGTGATAGGAATCCAGGGAAAAGGGAGTATATGATTTAAATGCCCAACTCCCATTCTTCCTGCCAAAGCTCCGCACAGCATAAAAAGAAGTACCCCAAAATAACGAGCCAGTTTGTTATCTGTAAGTAATTTCGAGAAGTACCAAAATCCGATGCCAGAGAGAAATACATGAACGAAAAGAATTATTTTTAGACCCTGCACATCTCCAAAGACGAAAAAGAAAGGTGTAGTGAGAGGGTAGAATAGGCTTGATACAAAGTCTGCATAGAGGGGATACCCCATCTGGAACATATTTGACCAGAGAGGAAACTGGGAGTAATCAGTTATACAATGCTTCTGGTAATGGGCATACATGGGATAGATGGGATAGTCAAAGGAATAAAGTACTGTCCCATTATCTGTAAATAGGAATTTATAGGTATATAATAACGCGATTAGAAATAGCGAGGAGGCTACTAGAAAATCCTCATTTCTAAGGGTTGATTTTCCAATCTTCAGGTTCAAAATCCTCATCACAATCCTCGATTGTTATTAAGCATGGATATTTAATCTTTATGCAGATGTATTCAATTGTATGGACTTTTAATAATTCTGTGCATTTGAATAGTAGAAAATAACCGATATTTTGCCCCGTAGAAAATCTTTAGTATTCTTATTCTCTTTGCCAACTGGAAATATACAATTTATTCCTCGTAGGATTGCATTTGAGGGAAAAGGATGCTGGACATAAAATTATTCAGAGAAACTCCAGAGATAATAAAGGAAAATCTGAAAAAACGCGGCTGGACAGATGAGGATATCAAAATAGTGGATGCTGTCATTGAGTCCGATATGAACTGGAGGAGAACAAGACAGGAAGCAGATACCCTGAAGCATGAGAGAAACGTGGTGACTAATGAAATCTCGCAGTTAAAAAAGGAGAATGCGCCCATTTCCTCCAAAGTTCAGGCCATGAAGGAAATAAACGAGAAGATAAAAGAGCTTGATGAAGTCATGGAATCCTCCCTCAAGAAAAGGGACGAGCTAAGGCTTCGAATCCCGAATTTAATGCATGAATCAGTGCCCCAGGGCAAGGACGATTCAATGAATGTTGCGCTCAGGCAATGGGGTGAGCCAAAGAAGTATGATTTCGAGCTAAAAAGCCATCAGGATATAATTGAGGACCTGGGTCAGGGGAGCTTTCATTATTCCCAGAAAACATCGGGAGCCGGATTTTACTACCTTTATGAAGACCTGGTAATGCTGGATATGGCACTCCTTAGGTTTGCAATCGACTATCTGCGAAGTGCTGGTTTCAAACTCATCGAACCCCCGCTCATGCTCAGAAGAGCTGCAATGCAGGGTATGGTGGATCTTGCGGATTTTGAGGAAGTGCTTTATAAAGTGGAAAACGAAGACCTATTTCTGATTGCCACTTCCGAGCATTCCATGGGAGCCATGTTGATGGACAGTGTAATTTCGGAAAAGGACCTGCCCATGAGATTATGCAGTGTTTCACCGTGCTTCAGAAAGGAGATCGGGGCCCACGGTGTGGATACGAGAGGGATATTCAGAACACATCAGTTCAATAAGATAGAGCAGTTCGTATTTTCGAAACCCGAAGGTTCGTGGGCGGAATTCGAGCTTATGATCAAGAATGCGGAGATCCTGTATCAGAAACTAAAGCTCCCCTATCAGATTGCAAATATCTGTACCGGAGATATCGGAGGAACAGCTGCGAAGAAGTACGACCTTGAAGCCTGGATGGCAAAACAGGGAACCTACCGGGAGGTGGTCTCATGCAGCAACTGCACAAGCTACCAGGCAAGAAAGCTCAACATCAGGTACGAGAAAAAAGAAGGCGGGCGGGATTTCGTGCATACAATAAACAGTACAGCCATTGCAACCTCGAGAACCATGGTGGCTATTTTAGAAAACAATCAGCAAGGGGACGGGACAGTCATAGTACCAGAAGTCCTGAGACCTTACATGAACGGCCTTGAGCTAATAGAAAAAAGCGAGACTAGATAAATTTTCTTAATACTTCCCTTCTTTTCTCCTTTGCAGGCCTATAGTCAGGGTTGATTTGTAATGCCTTCTCAAAACATACCATGGCATCCTTGAACCTTTTTAATTCCATAAGCGCCACACCCTTGTTGTGCCAGGCCCAGTGATAGGCAGAATGGATTTTTAAGGCCTTGTTATAGCATTTGATGGATTCCCGAAACTTTCCCATATGTCTTAAGGTCACGCCGAGATTGTTCCAGGCACTTTGATTTTCAGGGGAGTGCTTTGTCGCCTTTCTGAAGCATTCAAGGGCTTTTTTCTCATGTCCTACCTTAAACAGGGCTTTACCTTTATTGAACCATGCACTGCCATAGGTGGAATCCATTTCCAGTGCCCTGTCATAATAATCAAATGCCTCCTTTTCTCTCCCTTCCCTGACGAGTGTGACCCCGATATTGTTCCATGCCCTCTTCTCCTCCGGATTTGTCCTGCTGATTTGGATAAAATACTTCTTTGCCCTCCCGTACTCCCCCATGTTAAACAGAACACCGCCATAATCCAGATGGTATTGGACCTTATCCTTCTTACTCAATTTAAGAGTCAGCAAATCCATGAAATTCAGGATTTCTCTGGTTTTTTCCTTGCTCCTTTCATCCAAGTTAGCCTCGTCATCCTCAAGTGTTGTCACCCTTTTTAATTTGTATATTTCAAGAAGAAGGGCCTCGTTTTGTTTTGGATCTCCTTTGGCTTTCATAAGCTCATTATTAATTTCTGCCAAGCATGAATTCAAAAGGAACCTGTGGGTCTTTTCTTTGCCTTGACTTCTTTTAACTTTGCAGCCAGGACACGGTTCGGCAAGGTGCTCACTTGTAAGGAAAGGACACAGATCGAGGGTCATTGGTTAGAATAATAATACTATTCGGTTATGAAGTTTTGGATGATATTCTCGTAAAAGTATGAATTTATATCGTCCCATTCCCCTTCCATTTAAATGTAATATTTTCTACCCCTTAAACAGCTCCTCAAATATCTTCTTCTGGGCCTTCCTGATATGGGTGAGGTATGCGGAATGCGAAATGCCTCTTATTTTGGCAAGTTCCCTTGCATCCTTTGTTTTGGGAATCTCGAAATAGCCTCCCTCCACTGCCATCTCCAGGCACTTGTACTGGGTAGGGGTCAAGGATGAGAGCATGTCCTTTCCCTTGACATAGTAATTGGATAGGGACACAATCTCGCAATCCACATTCAGCTCTTCAAGATGCGAAAGCAGGTCCTTTAAGCTCTCCTTTGTGCCCACAACAGGAATCGTCATCCTTCCCTTCACATTCACGATGGGAAACTCGAAAAAGCACTTGAACTCCTTGATCACATGCGAAAGCAGTTCGGAAACAATTGGCGGAAGATGGCCTACCACGATATACAGGGAGGTTTTCCCTTCGCTTGAAATCTCTATGATATCGTCGATTATTATGGATTGTTTGATACTCGCCAAATCAGGCTCGTCTTCCCATTCCACCTTGGATACCATGATGAACTGCTCGGCGGTAAAAAGGAGCGAGGACAGGGTGGTTATCCTCTCAGCACTGTCGAATATCTTGTCAAAACCCAATGCGTACTGGCCGTAAACCTTGAATTTCAGTTTGAGAATCTTAAGCCCCTTCATGCAGGTTTACATGGTAACTTAAAAACTTAAAGGTTTTGCTAGAAGAAATCCTCCAGCTTGAGCTTTTTATCGGTCTTCTTGGGTTTGCTCTCTTTCTCGACCTTCTTGGGAGGTTCAATCTTATCTTTTTTATGAGACTTGGTTTTTTTCTCAACCTGCTTCTGAGGCTTTGATTTGAAATCATCCGAAAAAAGGGTCTTCTGCTGTGCCCCTCCCAAAAGGCTTTTCTCGTCCCAATCGAAAACTTCTGTCACCCTTGAAAGCGTCATGGCAACTCGTTTTGCGTAGTATCCCCAGTCCGGCTCGAATTCAAAATCGCGCCCGTCGATATAGGGCTCTGCCTCCTGTGGAGTTTTCTTGCTGTTGGTAACGATCCACGAGACCTTCATACCGGGTACGAACTCGTAACCCATCTCTTTCAGCTTTCTCGATACCAGGACATTTACCATCCTCTCGGGATTCACATAATTTCGCTCGGATTTTACTGTTCTCGATATCACCAGTTTCTCGTTTTTTACATTTCCTTCTATAATGTTTTTGATTATCTTTTTGGCAGTTTCAACTGCTCCCTCTGGATCCCTTTCCAATATTTCATCAAAAATCTTTGTTAATGCCTCGCTTTGAAGATCAAAAGAATCCGTGCGTCTTATCTCATAACCCCTAACTATCATACCTTCCTCAGGCCAGATTACCTTACCCACATACCTTTTCTTTTTTCCATGTGAGAAAAGTGGATCCAAAACCTGTTCAAACTCCAAAGTTGCTCCACCGGTACTGAACCGTTTGGCAATATTTTCTCCGAACGTTACTGTTTCGGAAAGGCTCTTTTTGGGGGATTCAAAGAAAACGCTGTCAGTGTCGGAATAGATGACCTTAATCTCCTCATCTTCCAGCTTCTTGATAAGCCCCTGTAAACTTTGTCTTGCAAATGCGGTAATGCTTCGCCCGATATCCCTGTTTGTGAACCTGTAAAATGATGATGCGAATACGCCGTACATGGCGTTCATAAGCACCTTGACAGCCTCCTGGAGTCCTTTATAATAATTGAAAGCCTCACGATCATCTATCTTCTTCGCCTCTTTCATTCTTGATTTGAAATCCTCCCTGTCCTTCATAAGTCTTAAAAGAACCTTGGGAACCAGGCCTTTACGCTTTGTTGGTTCAAGGAAACGCACATCAATTGGACTAACAATAGAACCGACTTTTGATAATGTAGTAAAACACAGATTATTAGCGATAATCAAACTGGGGTACATTGATTTGAAATCCAGAACACAGACCATATCATATAGACCAGGTTCGAACTCATGGACATAACCACCTTCAATTTTTTCATTCTTTTCTTTTCTACCTGATAGTGGAACTGCAACATTCGCTCTATCAGCCTCGCGAATTAAAATGGAATCTATGAATATGGAAGTGCGCCCGTTTATTGCATCATCCAAGGGCAATTTCGATACCGTGGCCAGATCCATCGCCTTTCCAAGGACTTTTATCTTCTCCAGAATCCCCAAGGCAAGCTTT
>CBDVCK010000152.1:0-8439 GCA_965372465.1 uncultured Thermoplasmata archaeon
TTTGCGATTTTCAAAAAAACAAAAAAAGGATATTTACTACAAATAATCCATACTTGAAAATTACTCAAATCAAACGTTATTTGTCCACATTCGAAACCTTCTTTATTTGATAGGATTTAAAATATACTTCATGCTTGCCAACTCTTCGCTCCCTTTGGTTGCTTGCTCGAACCCTCGTTTGCTCCCACTCAATCAACCCCGACATCCCACGCAACCTGACCCCCCTATTCCCCGTTCGAGTTGTATAACACAGTGTATTTGGCTACGTGCCTTCGGCACTCCGTCCAAATGCCTTCGACACATTATTATCTGCTAATGTATTGTGTACAGCCGGTTGGCACTTCAGCACCTGGCCGTTATTTTTACATAAGAGGATCACCGAAATCGAACAATCATTTAGATATGGAAATTCACGATTCTTAGATTATCGGAATGAAGGGAATTTACATGTTGATGCAAATCTTCGTATGATGTCCAGTTGTTTGAAGAAGATTTCATGTAGAGGACCATTGTCTCTTAAAGCAATCTGATATGGATGGGCCTCGATACAGGATCATATGAAAACTTACTGGATACTTGCATCTTCCTCATGAAGTAATTTTCATATTGACTCACTTGAAATCAGATAATGTTCCAGGAAAGTGAGGCTTAATCGAAGATGAACATTTACCACGATAGATGAGCCATCACAGATGAGTCTTGTCAAATATATCATACTGATGTCGATATCTTATTTCCATTTTGGCAATTCGATTTCTTCCCATTCAATTTGCCTGAAATATTTCTTTTTATATTCCAATGAAGGTATATAAAAAATGAAGTGGTCCCCAAATTCATTAACTTTAAAAAAAGTCTCCCCTGACAGGAATCTAACAACTTTATCTAATTCGGGTGCTTGGAATGGGATATCCTTATCGATCAATGCTTGGACCATTTTTAAGAAAGCTGGTGCATAACTGAGGTTCGTGACTATGATAGAATAATAAGGATAATCCTTACGGGGAGGATATAAATGAATGCCGTGACTCTTCCAACTAAAGACAATCTCGAAAGGGTGGCCTCCCATTCTTCTGGTACTATGCCATTTAGAGAATGCATCTTTATTTTTTTTGTTTTTTATACTAAGCATGCCCTCGTCTCTGCCATCCGCCCATTTTTCATACATCTTTATAGGCTTCAAACCCTTGGCTATCTTTCCGAAGGCGGCCTTATAACAAATAGATGTGATGTTCAAATAATCATTCAGAGAAATCTTCTTTATTTCTCTTGGTGTGTCAAAATGCTTTTGATAGGAATCAAGTAAATTCTCCCGTTCGTTCTTTGGCAAAACTTTATCCATGACGTACTTTCCCAAGATTTCTCCTTTTCGTATGTCATAGGGAACAGTCTTTTCAATGAACGGTTTTCCATGTGTCTTAACGACCGGGATAAACCTCAAGATCTCGTTGAACATTTCGAACAATATATCATCTACATGTTCATTGCCTTTTTTAACCTCAAAGCCTCCGGATAAATGGAAATTGATAAAGAAAATGGACTTATACTCGGTTATTCCAAGGGGCATCGTTATAAGCTTTCCTTGTCTTCTTAATGGCAAGTAGAAGTATTTCCAATATCTGTCATATCCCTCTTCGTAAGTAGGATGTGCAGTTCCTATGGTCTTACATAAAAGTGAATGCAGGGTCGAGTTCTTAAGACTCTTGTTGTTATAGATACTCGATCCGTAATCCGCATCATCGAAGCTCAATATAGGTTCGAAACCGTATCTCTCCCTTGCAAGCTTTAGAGGCATGACCATAAAGGTACCACCGACTGAAATTAAATGGATGTTTTGTAATATGGAACATTCATTCTCATTATAAAGTCATTTTCTGCGATTGTCTAACAATCGTCTCACATCAACTCCCTAAAGATCTCCACAAGGATGTCTTCTCTTATCCTGTAACCGGATTTTATCAGCTCCTGTATGCAGTTTTTCAGATCTTCCTTTGAGAGTAAACCTTTCTCAAAGCCCTTCGTCAAAACCCACAACGTTCCCTTGGGCTTGAGATTGTAAAGGCGTGCAATTCTCCTTGCTTTTGCTTCATCAATTAATACATTTTTTATTCCTTCCTTTACAGCAAGTTCGATGGTCTCTATCTCTCCCCTCCCAATGGGCATATCTCTGAGCCTTTTTATTTCCACTTTCTTTTTCAAAATAAATTTCCTCTCGATGAATTCCTCCACTAAATAAGCATCATGGTATCCTCTTTCCTTTCCTTCCACCACAACCTCAGAAAACACCTTGTTCGGAATTAATACGGCATCAAATATCTCTTCTAATAGATTCAATCTACCGATCTTAGCCAGATAGATGAGAGGCGTTGCGTTACTTACCGCTCGCACCTATCTTCCTCCGCAATGGTTTGAGGTCTTCAAAAAGCTCCTCGCTGCCGTAATCGATGTGTAACCCCTTTTCTCTTATGAGATCCAGCATCTCCCATATAGAGAGCCTCGCAATGGAGGCTGCCTTTCCCATGGAAACCTTCCCGTCTTTGTAAAGTTCCAATGCCTTCCTCTTTCTTTTCTCCTGCACAGCCTCAGCCAAAAGCCTCCTTATAAGGGAGGATTTGTCCAAATGCTCTTCTTCGGCCAGAGTCTCGATCTCTTTTGCCAAGGAGTCTGGTGCACGGGTTGTCAATGTTTTTGTCATATGAATACATCCGTATTGTATCGTATACGTATATAATGTATACAAATATAAATGTTTCTGTGGATTTTTGGATCGTAAGAATGTTTAAAATGGACTTTTAAGGTAAGGTTAAATGATTCAAAGAAAGAAGAGCGTTATAATAAAAAAAAGAGGGAGTATTGAGAGATTTTCCACCTATTCTGTGCGAGAACTTTTTAGACCAAGAAAGCTTCTGTTTCTACATATATAGGGAGTCTCATCCACCCCGCACTGTCAATTATATTCGGCTACACACACCCTCTATGAAACCGAAAATCCTCTTAGAAATTGCTATGGCCTGCGGACCGTAATTCGGTGTCTTAGGTTACTTCTGAGTTATCTGAGCTTCGATTGATGGTGAGAATACAATTTTGGCCCCCGTGATTGTTATGGGTTGGTTGGATGGGGGTTTGAGGTTGTTGAGAAGGATGTTGAGAAGCAGAGGAGGGATTGGGGGAGATGCCTATTATCCTGTTTCATTAATCAACTATTTATCTATTAATAAGTAGTTTTACAATAGTAACCAATAATTCAATAATAACTTATTTAACTATTGGAAACTATTCATCAAATGGTTAAAAATATAACAATAGGTAATGTTATGCCACTCGCAATACCAGATACTACAACACCCGATCCATTAAGATATTCAAAAAGAGATGGTAACGAAACAAGTAAAAAATGGATTAAAATTGGATTAGTCATTTTTTTCATTGGAATCATTTCGGGGATAATAACGTATTTAATTGGAATGATATATTTTTCTATCCCATTAATGCTTCCATACACTCCATTTCTTTGTTTTATTGGATTTTTATTTATTATTGGAGGCTTAGGACGCCGACATTATTTTTCTTAAGGGTAAAATTTCTTACTCAGGTATTCCTTCGCTTCCTCAAACCCCGCCCCTAAAACCATTATTGTCGTTCCGAGATAAAGGTTTTGCCACTGTGTTGTTTCGGATTGCTCCTCCCTGAATCCATCCTCTATGTGGTGAAGCTGTCCCCTGGTTGCTCGGGATGTTGGTGGGGATTGACGTTTTTTATTAATGCCACTTGCCTTTTTAATAAAATTAAATCTATATATCATTTTAATTCTATTTCTATATCTTTTCCTTTATAATCAGTTCTTAACAATTTGAATCCTATCTTTGATAATGCAATTCTATTCTCATTAAGTGGATGTCCATAGTGATTTTTTCCAGTTGAAATAACTCCAAGACCAACCGAAAAGAGATTTTGTGGAATTCTAATTTTTCCTGCATGTCCACCATGATGTGGAACAACCATATTTACTGTTAGATTTTCTGGAATAGAATTATAGATATCATCAAAAACCTGGTGATAATGATGATCCCCGGGTAATATCATGCAATTATCTTCATTCCAAACCGCTATTGACAAACCCGACTTATTGCGGTCGGATGATTTTTCACCCCTAAATAATGCAAAATTTTTATCTTCAAAAATCTTTTCCATTCCGATTCTACGTTTTTGTTTTTTATAATTTGACGCAGAATATGGAACTGTGTACGGACAATAATGATAAAGCCTATGATAAGCCCTTTGACTGGTTAAGTTTGGAAGTTCGATTGGAAAGAATGCACAACATAATTTACTCAATCTTGTATTTGGAACCTGAAATAAGGCAATATAATGATCTATGTCCCAATGACTTAATATTAATGATGGCTTATACATGAATGCCATACTATTATCAACAATTTCTCGCATTTCCAAATTGTTTAAAAAAATAGAGGCGCCAATATCAAATATTAAACAACACTTATTATCTGAATATACTTCATTCCAATTTCCTTGACCAACATTTTTGACAACAACTTTTATATTATCATGTAACTTTCTTCCACCACAAGGTGGTCCCTCCCATCTTTTTTTATTTGGTATTGCAAATAACTCAATATTTTTATATGTTATGGGTTTTTCAAAATAACTCTTTCCATAATAATTTGCTTCTGCTCTAAATGAAATTATATCTGAATAACCCATTTCTGTTTCAGAAATATCAGATTCAGGTTTATCCTCGGGCCATCTTCGATGATGATAGTGCTTCTTTTTACCCAGATAACCTGGTTCTTTGGTCCATTTGAATGATTCAAAAAATTGATATGGCATTGGATATACTTTTCCTGGTTTAGGAATCTCACCTCCTGTAAATTTTAAATTCTCTATAAACAACATTGTGCGTTCATCATAGCCATAATCTTCTTTCCTTATCCGAGAAATAAATTTATTATAATCCTTCCATTCCACAAAATCTGCTAATAAAAATCCTTCAATAGGATCATATTTCTCTATATATGTCTTCATATCCTTCCTCCTTAATATCTATATTAGAATCTAATATATAAAATTCTAATAATTTCTAATAAATTTATTACTATAAAATACTTTGCAGATGTTTCAGTAAAATATATAAATCTATAACTGCATGCACCTAATTAATGGTCAAAAGGTAGCTGCGAGTATAGGATATAAAAACCTCTCAGACAATTTACAAAGAACATCATGATTGGTTAGAATACCTATCAAAAATGGGCAGCTTTACAACAGATCCTAAACAATCCAAGATGAAATCAAAATATTCAAAAAACAGAATCGAGAGAATCCTAAGACATATGAAGATAAATCAATAATTAAGAGGAGGTTGATTGAGATGACCAAAGTTACACGGAGGGATTTAAAACAGATAAAAAAGCTTGATAATAGATACAATCAAAATTCAAAAATTTATGATATTTATTTTGTACCAATAGTATTGGCTGATGTCTCAAATGGATTTCTTACAAGCAATATTTCTGGGGAAATCCCACTTAGAGTGTATCTTCCAAAACAGAAAAAAGGGAATGAGAAGCCATCTCACATATATCTAATGCTAAATGGAATGGGGGAGGTAGATCCAACAATATACGATGGATTGGCAGCTGCTTTACTTTCTGAAAAACCACATAATGCAGCGATACTACTTCCTATACCAGATCATTTCGTAAGACGAGTTGGATTTCCATCTAGTGAAGAAGATCCATACAAAGCTGGTGGAGAAGATAAACGTACGATTAATTGGACGATAACCCACGACATTATTGATAGATTCGTAATGGAACCGATGGGTCTTATTGCTGGCTTCAGACAAATCTTATTAGACATTAAAACACTCGTAGGGGAACTTATCGATCTTCCAGAAGTCCAAGAGACAACATTACGACGTTTTGCATCAGAAAAATTCGATGAAGAATTGAATATAAGCCTTCTTGGATATTCATTAGGAGGTCTCACCGTCGTTGCTACTATGCTCAAATATTGTACAGATTGGGAGGAAGACGAGATTGTGTCTTCAGATATGGAAAGAATTAAGGAAGTATTTAGCACATTTATCCTAATCGAATCTGGAGCAAGCCTTGTTGCAACAAGAGCGGGCATTTTATTTAAAAAAGATATTGAGGACATTAGGAAAATGTTGCATGAATTGTCAGATCCTGAGGAACTTGAGGTACAACGACTATTTATACCAGGAACAAATTTCGACCAACGTCGGGAAAAGACATGGAATGAGATGATCAAAAAAGTCAAAAGTGGTGAAATCAGCTGGGAAGAGGCCAAAAACAATTATAAATTCCAAACAAATTTAGCACGGAGTAGATATGATGGGGGTCAATTGTGGGAGTGGATAATCGATGAACTCTTTAATACTATTGAAAAATTTGAATTAACACGAAGGGAGAAAATAATCTTCGAAATGGTAGCTCTTGGTGATCACCAGCATCACTTCCAGAAGCTATTAAGTCAAAACGTGAACCGACTAATGATACTCCTTGGTGGAATTGATGAGGTATTTAATCCTGCTCTTTATTATTCATTTGCTCCAGCTAAGACAGGTCTTGCTATATTCCAGATACCTGAATTGGGTCATTGGTTGAAATTCCGTGATAGTAAAAAATGGGACCAGTGGCGTCCTTTCGTTTCAGCTCTTATTGAAGATTTTCGATTACTGAGTCCCCAGTGAGATCTCTTTAGTTGAGGATCTTCTATTTAAACAAAGGACTTTATCTTCATATAGGATTGACTTAGAATCTATTAAGATTATTGTTAATTGGTCTTTGTCCTTAAATTCCTTGGCATTTCATTCATATTCCCGCCATCCAAGATTGTCAATAAGATTAAGGGAATATCCTCTTTTGTCCTTCGTCGAGAGTTCCCTATCTTGGTGAAAAAGTGCCTAAAGGCGCTCTGGATGCCCAAAGTTATGCATGTCTCAATTGGAAATGGGATGGATCGAGTAGTTCGATACATTCGAAACCAAGGTTCGCATCATGGTTATGTGCCATGACGGTCGCGCAGGCCAGCTCATATTTTAGACTGGGATTTCATCAGGGTGCAAACATTGTTGGGAGATATAAAACCGTGCCAGCGGGGGTGGGGTGAAATTCGGCGAAGCCGATACTGATAGAAATCTCACCCACCCCGCACTGTCAGGTATTATATTCAGATACACATACCCTACATGAAATCCGCATATCGTCCAAGAAAGAACCGCCATGGCCTGTGCCACGACCGTCATTCGGTGTCTCTACAGACCGATCACCTTGTTTTCTGCACCAAATATCGAGCATCTGTTCTGACTCCCGAGATAGCTGATAGATGCGAAGAGATCATTCGATCTGTTGCCAAAGATTTGAATATTAAGATCCGGAGGATGGCGGTTAACCTTGAGCATGTTCACATATTCTATGTTTATCCACCGAAGCTCTCAACCTCCTTTTTAGCTATGAAGTTCAAGGGTGTTTCTTCGAGATTGCTCAGGAGGGAGTTTCCTGAGCTTCAGAAGCAGGTTAAGAAGCACCTTTGGGCACCCTCGAACTATCATGGGTCGGTTGGACAGGGGTTCGAGGTTGTGGAGAACTATATCAAGACGCAGAGGAGGGATAGAGATTAATTAGGTTTAGATAAAAGATTTAGAATAGTTTTATATACAGTTTATAGATATTGAGATGCTCGGATAATAATAGTTACGAAGTTACTTTGGTTGATAAAATGATCTCAGAGGTTTATGTAAATCGAAATCTATTTTCTAATCATTTCTTAAAAAATAGAATGTCAGATTTTAAAGAATGGAACGAGGATAATAGATATGAACAAATATTTCAAGAAATAAAAACACTCTACTCAAAGGAGAAGATAGTAATTGAGGGGTGTACTAACAATGAGGGGGAACTAGAGCGAATTTTTGTCAGACCAATTCTTGAGAAATTAGATTTTAAATTTACAGTACAAGCTACAATTCAACATTCAGCTAAGCAACCGGATTATGCGCTTTTTAAGAGTGATGAGGATAGAAAGGAGGCTTTTAAGAATCAAGACAAACCTGATTACTATAAAAGAGCAATTTGTGTCGCGGATGCAAAAGCTTGGGATAAAAATTTGGATAAAAAAGAAGGAACTATTAAGTTTTCTAATCAGAACCCAAGTTATCAAATAGACTACTATCTTAGAGAAACTGGTAAAAAATGGGGAATACTAACGAATGGTAGAAAATGGCGGGTATATTTTGAAGAAGAGAGTCATAGGTTAGATATATATTACGAGGTCGACCTTATAGAGTGTTTAAAGAGGAAGTCAGAGGGTTTTAAATACTTTTATTTCTTTTTCCGAAAGGATGCTTTTACAAACGGGGATGAATCCTTTCTTAATAGGGTGTTCAATCAAAGTATA
>CBDVCK010000153.1:0-8432 GCA_965372465.1 uncultured Thermoplasmata archaeon
TGATCAAAGACCTGATTTCTCAGACGAAGAATTGACAAATATCACCTTAATCGGCTGCGATCTTTCACTTCGGATTTTCAAAACACTTTACAATGTTAAACCCGAATTCTTCAACTTCTGCCCGAAAAAAAGAGCAGTGGAAATGCAACCAGAACATCTTGTAATTACAAAATGCTGCGAGCTCAAGGAAGGGTATGAACGTATCGGAAACATGGTGATCGTACCATGGGGTGCAACTTCAAAAGAGGTAGAGGACGCGCTAAACGAACTCCTAAAAGAAGATATCTAAAAAGCTGGCTCCATGGTATATCAAAAAATACTCAATAACCAGAAATAAGAAATAACCCCGTTCCTCAACCATTTTTATAGAAAAATATTCTATGGGTCAGATAGCCGCGATTTTGCGAGGAAGGGTATGGTCGAGGAATGGGGTTTACAAGGAATCATATAATAACAAACATCTATTAACATTGCGGTTTACATTTGTAAACTACATATTTAAAAGTGTGATTGTCAACATTATTAGTCTTATATTTTCAAACTGCTGGATTTTTCCAATTCCTATCTTTATCAGCGGAAAAGCCAAAACTTTTAATATTCCATTGCACATATGCTTTTAACACCATAAAACAGTTGGATATAGGGTGAATAATCTCGTATCTTTCTTGATATGGAGGAGATACCATGCTTGAAGAATCTACCGTTGATTATAAGAGGGAATACGCAAAGGAGCAAGAACGATTAACCAAACTGTGGGATGCCTACGAAATCCAGGAAAAGGACTTTGAGCAGGCCAAAGAGAAAATCAGGGTCCTGGAGGATGTTGTAGAGGAAAAAGAGCGCATAATACTCAGTCTGCGACAGGTTGCAGAGAACAGGGATTCAGAGATCAGGGATAATGAGGTCAGGTTGTCCTCCTTGGAAAGGGAAAACGCCAGTTTCGACCCCAAGATAAAGGAACTGGAGAGAGAATTGAAAAAACAGCGAGACCAATTCGCAAAGCTCTATTCATTGGCGGAGGAACTGGATGATGAACTTCGATACACAAGAAAAGAAATCGAAGTTCGGGACCTGTGGTTCAGAGACCATATAAATGTATTCAGCAGCATGTGCAATGCCATTGGCTCCAGAGAGGAGATTACCCGCGAAACGGTATTGAAAAAATCCATGACCTCACCCAAAAGTGAGTTTTCGGACATAGAGATGTGAGTTCAATCTCATTTCACTATTTTTAGAATCAAAAAAAGATTGGCAATCATTCTAGGCTTAATTCCATTAAATGACTGAAAAGAATATACCCTTTTCCTCAACTTCCGAGATATGGTATTTTACTCAGACATTGATATTGCACTATTTGGGCACTCGTCAACGCATGCCTCACAGTCCACGCATTCCTCTGGGTCCACGACAGCTTTTCCATCCACTATTTTGATGGCCTCAGCAGGACATGACTCTACACAGACGCCGTCTCCATCACATTTTTCCTTGTCGATTAGGGCAACCATTTTTACACCTCCGAAATTGGCGTTGGGGGGATTGATAATGGTATTTATAATGATTTCTCTGCCTTAAGGGTCTTTTCCGGGTTTTTCACAATCAAAACCTTAATCCCCCAAGTTATCATAACACAGGCAGTATGTACAAGATACCCACCATTCTCACACCACAAGAGATAATGGACAAGGCTTTCAAACGCGCAGGTAAGGTTCAGGTCACGGAAAAGAGCAAATCCCAAAGACATAAAAAGATCGCACAGGCCAAGGTGAAATCCGCTTCAAATACCATGTCCAGGACCCTGGGCAGGTTCGTCAAATCCTTTCCCAGCTTCGACAATATCCCCATCTTTTACTACGAATTATTCGATGTGACAATTGGAATAGATGCCATGAAAAAATCCCTGGGGGCAGTTGACTGGTCCAGAAAGACCATTGAAGATATCGCATTGGAGGTAAAAAATAATATTGCCCATTCCAAAAGCAAAAATGAAACCATTGACCTGCTTGCCTCTGCATATGGCAGATTTTCCTCGGTATTAAGGCGGATTGCAGATGATCTTGCCCTCTTAAATGATGCAAGAACCCAGCTGCTCAAAGCTCCCGTAATCGATTCCGAAAAGCCAACTATTGTCTTTGCCGGGGCCCCAAATGTCGGAAAATCGCTTCTGGTTCGAAAGATCTCCTCTGCAAAGCCGAAGATCGCGGCCTATCCTTTTACAACAAAGGGAATCTCGGTTGGGCACTTTGAAACCCATCACATAACCTATCAGGTAATCGATACCCCGGGTCTTTTGGATAGGGAAATGGAGAAGCGAAACGAGATGGAACAAAAGGCGATTTTGGCATTAAGATATCTGGCAAATATCATAGTTTTCGTAATGGATCCTTCAGAGTACTGTGGCTACAAAATGGAATCGCAATTAGCAATACTGTCCGAGATTAAATCGCGGTTCTCCAACATACCAATTCTCGAAGTGGAAAATAAAGTGGATCTTGTAAGATTGGATACAAACCGGCAAAAAATCTCTGCACTTGAAGGGGAAGGTGTTTTTGAACTAAAAGACATCCTGGTTTCAAGGCTGAAAGATATTTAATTCGAAGTATCAATTCCGAGTAATTGTTAGGAAAAATTTAAATCGAAAACCCTCGCTCTCTGATACGATGCCTGGTAGAGACTACTGGTTTGATGAAGTGGGGGCAAGGGATAGATATGCAGCAAAGGGCGACTGTCAGGAACTGGAATACACCCACGGTATCGAGGTGGAATATTTTTTGGTGGATAAGAAAGGAATAAAACTACCTCATTCCGAATTCGGGGAGGTTTATAACTTCATACTGACGGATTGGTTTAAAGAGGCCCTTGAATCCAATATTCCGAGATTCTACGATGTCAAGACTTCTTCCTTGGATATTGGACCTTCGCGAAATTCCACATACGATGCTTTATTTATCAACTACAAGACCAGGGGGAAAAATGTGAAGGTAGAGCTCATATCCGTTGATAGGAATGTTGTTGAGTGGCCCCTGGTGGAAATCGCAACGCCACCATGTGAATCATTGTATGAACTGGGTTGGTGGTCATCCACAATACTTACCCTGATCAACTACCGGCTCAATAAGCAGGGCTACAGGAACCATATAATGCCCTTTGGGGTAAATCCATATGAGGACATGAACAGCATCACTCAAACGGATTCTTTTCCCACCTGCGGAGAGCATCACCACATCAAATTAATCGAGCCGCAGACCATGGGTTTGGATGAACGCGCATTCTTCACGAACTTCTATCATTTATTAAGATTCTTCACAGCATACCTGATACTCCTTTCTGCATGTTCGCCTTTTACATCCGGAAGATTATGGGGGCGATACAGTTTAGAAGATCCCGACATGCCTTTTCCCCGCTGTGTGAGAAGCATTAGGGTCCTTTATAACAGAAAGCACCTGTGTAATTTTCAAGAGGGCGAATATATGCCTTACCTTGATAAAGGTTGGTTGGATAAGAAATACTTCATCGAAGAGTTCAAGAGACAATCCAATTCCTATAGAACAGATACACATTTTCTGGATGTGGATCCTCTTTCTCAGGCAAACACAACCGAGATAAGATTCTTCGATTCCCAGCCAAGCGTTGCCAGGAGAGTTGGTTTGGCAATTCTCATTCAGATGTTGGCAAAAAAGGCAAAAAAACTTGTTATGGAGGATCGCGACAATCTGTTGGAGGTTCTAAAGGAACCCAATGATACCATGCATGCCCTAAAGAAAACCGCCTGTGAAGGGGGCAATTGGTTTCGCCCCCAAAAGGATCCCATATTCGGTGATCTTACCGATAAAATCATGCTCAAAGGCTCGAGGATCTCAAAGAACATTCTCTCTGATTTGGCACTGGGAATGATGTACATCATAAGGACTGAAATCAACGAGAATCACATGATATACTCGCATTTCTTGGACCCCATCAGGCATTCGATTTACGGGATGGGGGGAAACGGCATCTCACCTGCACAATACTGGCTTTTTACATATGCCAATCTGGATCAAAATATGGAGAAGGTTGTATACAGGATTCTTGATGCCTCGAAAAAAGGAATGAACATGTGGTATGACCCCATAGTGAACGAACCCATAACGCCAAATGGAGGATTGATTTGAGGAGGAAACGGTGATAGCTTGCTGCTGCTTAAGGATGATTACGATATTATCCACAATTTCGTGCTGTTGGATGCCCATACACACATCAGAGTAAATAAGCAGGAAGGATTGGTTCCTTTTGAGTTCATAAGGAGATTCTCCAAAATCGTACAAGATGTTGCCAAGGATATAAAAAAGAACAAAGGTAACTATAGATTTCAATTCCCTTGGGATTTAGAGAATGATTCTCCGGATTACTATGATTATTGCCAAAAAGATGTGTATGGTATATTTCATCCGGCAAATGAACTGTGCAGAAGGCAGAAGAAATTCATGGGATTTGACTTTATTATCACATTCTCGGCAAACCAAAATGATCCTTTACCCAGGGATTACAGGCCATCCAATTCCAAGGTGAGGGAGGCACTGATAGAAAAATCCCCAGAAGATAACACCCCGCATAACAACTTCCGTTTCATAGGTTTTGGAAGGCTTGACCCCAATCATACTGACGCTTTGGATGCCTTTGACAACGTGTTTCAATTGGGTCTAAGAGGCCTGAAAGTCCATCCCAAGGAGGAAAATTTCGAGATAAATTCTGAGAAAATAAAAGAGATACTAAAGAGAGCTGCCCATTACAACATGCCTGTTTTATTTCATACCCAGGAAGGGTCCATGGCAAGAATCGAGGAACTTGTAAACGATACCATAAAGGATTTAATCGATTCGAATAATATGGACCTGCTTCCCAGACTGAAGGTAATCCTGGGTCATGCGCCTTGGAACGGTGTTGGTAACAAGGAATTGTACAGGATTCTCTCTCATCCCAATATCTTTGGCGAGCTTTCAACCCTAAAAAAGGAGAGTTATTCCGAGTTCTTTTCCAATTCCAAATCGAAAATTAATTACGAGGAGATTTTCCAGGTTAAGCACCTTTCCGAGATGGATCCGGAGGAGATTGAAGGGATGTATTTTAGAAGCTTCGGATACAACCATTTAAATTATTGGTCCAGTAAGTTGATGTTTGGCTCAGACACACCCTATCCCCCTTCCACAGGCTCCGGTCCCCTCCTCAAACACCTTTTTAGTAAAAAATTTGTAGGCAATACCTCCGATATTCAGAATATTATGGGTGTCAGTGCCCTGAGATTGATTCCCACAATAGCAAAACGCGCAACCCAAGAGACAAAGGGGCAGGCCACAACCAGTTCACGATACCATCCTGAACAACTTGCGGTGCAGCAAAAAGAGGCCAGGAGCCTGGGAATGGACCCTGTATCAGAGACTTTTCCCAGAGTCAGAATAACCGGCGCTGTATTCAGCTTCTTCAGGGATGGTGATACACAAAGCCTTTTATTTAAATCGCTATTCGATTCAAAAAAACCCATGAATATGGTAATACCAAATTTATATGACCTCACGGATTCATCAGCAACTACTGGCAGAATTAGTATAAAAAAGGAAATCGAGTTGAATTTGGGGGAAGGATAAGGACTAATTGCATTTTTTTATATTAATCTCGAAAGTATTATAAATCAAAGGGTCCGTTAACAGTTTTGAATGACCCTGATTCTCAAAGCATCCCTTAAGGACGAAATCGATTCTTGGACAATAAAAATCAACACAACGATAGCAGAGGATAATGATATCAAGCGAAACGACATAGTTGAGGTGTTCAATAGAGACAGGGGCAGCTCCAGGCACTTGAGAGTGAGACTGGACGGAAGAATCAAGGGTGAATTTGCCATAATCAACAGGGAAACCGCCCAAATGGAGGGGGCTACAGAAAACGACCAATTGGAAGTTATAAAAGAAGAGCCTGTTGAAGCCAAGGAGCTGCTGGTAAGGGTAGAGATGGAATCTTCCGAACGTGAAGAGCAGATAAAGATCATGACCGAGATAAACCAGAACCAGGGTGAGCTCTTACACAAATTTTTCAGAAAGAAAAAACCTGTCTTCAATCAGGGTTTAAAGATATTCTGGAAGGATAAGAATCTGAATCTTAAGATACTTAGAGTGGACCCTTTTCCATATGCTGTATATGTTCCAGGTACAAAAGTAAGAGTGGCTTTGACCTCTCCTTTCAATGGAATTCTTATGGTTGATACCTCCGGTTCGATGTACAGCCAGATGATACCAAACCAACCCGGAACACTGAGGCTTTCAGATGATCCGATTCTAAGCGAATTGATAAAAGATCCCAAATACAATATGTTAAAAGAAGTGATAAATGCCATAGAAACCGAGGAGCATGTTCCAAGGTTGTATGGTGCCCTGGGTGCCGTTCTCCTTTATTTTTCGGAGAAGGCGGAAAGAGAGCTTTCGGAAAAGGTGGGATTGATCGCCTATTCCAACAAAGCCAGGGTCGCAGGATACAAGTACGGTGATGAACGCAGATTATGGCTTCAGGTGGGAAAAGGCGGGATAACAAATTCAGAGCATTACAAGGAGATGCTGGTAAAGTCACTTTTTGATTGTGTGGGTGAAAATACCAAGAAGGTCACACACGGGTACAACGCATTTGTTGAGACCTGGAAATTGTTTAAATTGATGGGAAAGGAGGGAAAAGTCCTCCCCACTATGATCGTGATACTTTCAGACGGTGAATTCAATGGGGATAAGGGAAGCTTCGCCAAGTTGGAGGATGTACAGGGAGTATCGGATAAGGTCTTGGATCTAATCGACAAGGGATTTGCAGGTGACAAGAAGGTTGTGATCAACGCGGTCTACATAGGGGATGACCAGAGCGAGCGGGGCAAGATAGCGGTAAAGACCCTGGAGAATATCACGCGACTTACCAATGGTGAGTTGATACAGCCAAAGCGGCTCCTCGACCTTGCGAAATTCTATGAAAACGCGGCGCGGTCATTGGTTTATGACCTGGGGACAAGAGAGGTTTATGACGATGAGGAGGAAGAAGAGGACGAGGATGAAGATTATCTGTAAAAAGGCTTTTTATTGATCATTCTGTTTTTACACCTGTCTCAATTATCGTCATAAATCCGCAAACGTCGCAGATCAATGCCTCATCCACAGTAAAATCGCCGGTCTTGTCCATGATGCGTTTTATTACGACGTCACCGACTTCAACATTCTCGTATTCCTTTAGTGTTCCTTTTTTGCAAAGCTGACATGTTTTATCTGTATCTTTTCGGAACTTTCCTATTTTGGCTCTAAGGTAAATGGATTTACAGGAGTTGCACCACCATGGGGGCATATCGTAAATCACATTGTAGATATGTGATTTTTCATCCTCCATGAGGTCCAAATCGATATTAGCAAAATCCCGAAGTTCCATTGTTCTCATTTCAAGCTCTTCAACAGAATCTTTTGCTCCGCATCTTATGCAATTGTAAGGCATTTCAACCACGAATGTGTTAATCAGGAGTTTTGTATAAATATATTGTGGAGGTGATTCAGATTATAAATCAATTGAATGCGAGAGGAGGGATTGAATCGGGTTTTTTAGGGGTAATAAAAGTATTAGGATTAAATTGATTTTTAAATATCATTTAATTTCTATAATTTATCATTACTTAAAAAATCTTTAATTGCGGGTAATATCTTAATTAGAAATTTGGGATTTATTGATATTTTAGGAAACATGATTTCAAGGCTCTTTGATCTATCTATTTCATTCAATGTATTCTCTTTGAGGATTAATACATTTAAATCTAACAACAATGGAACAGTTCTTTTATAAAACGTCACCTTATCTATTTTTTTGTTTATTTCATATAAATTTTTCCATAATTTATATCTTGTAAGCCATGGATTCCATTCGCCTCCAGGGATATATAGTTCAAGATTATTTTTTTCCTTTCTTTGGTCTTCAATTTCCAATAATAGATTGTTAGAAGAATATAACAAAATTAAATCTAAATAAGGAATTTTTGAAAAATTATTAAGCCATTCAATAACATACTTTCTATTAGAAAAACCATCAAATAGTTTATAAAATCTGTCAATTTCGTATGTTGATTTATTGATTGTATCATTAACCATAAGTATATTTATGCTTTTTAAACTATTTAATGTTTACTAACTAGTTTATTTATATTTAATATCACTATAAATACTTCATATCACTAATATATATCTCGTTATTAGAACATTATTGAAATACCGATGGTGATTAAATGGTTAGTAAAAATAAGAACGATACTTGGGAAACTATTCATGTTATCTCTCATCCAACGAGGGCGAAAATTATTAAATTATTAAAGAAAGAGAAAATGCATATTTCTGCACTCGATAAAGAACTTGAGGAATCGTGGACTACAATTGCGCACCATCTTGGCATCT
>CBDVCK010000154.1:0-8405 GCA_965372465.1 uncultured Thermoplasmata archaeon
AAAAAGAGATTGTCATAGCTCAACTCTATAAAAAGAGCAGTGAAAAGGAGGTGAAAAGAAATGAGTGTAGAAGAAAATTTAAAGGTGATCCAAACCGTAGATGAGGCTTTCAACAAAAGGGACTGGAAGGCATTTAATGAACGTCATACCGAGGATGTTATCTCGTACAGTCCAATGACACCTGAACCCACAAAAGGCATTACTGATCATCGTGAAGCAGTCCAAGGTATACAAAGTGCCTTCCCTGACTTCAAAATGACCAGGGAACAGAGCTTCGGACAAGGCGACTGGATATTTGCCAGTTACACCCTTACAGGAACACATAAAGGGCCACTGCCAGGTCCAGGTGGAAAACCCATTCCTCCAACCAACAAAACAGTCAGAATTCCACTCGGTACTGCTTTCAGATTCGAGAACGGTAAAATTGCAGAGGAACACATATACTTTGATCGTCTTGCCATGTTGGGACAACTTGGAATCAACCCATAATTGGAGCCAAATATTACCTGCCTTGTGGATTGTTATGCACAAAGAAGCCCCGCCTTAGGCAGGTATTTTATCTATTATTTGATTTGTAATTGAAGGTCAGTAAAAAAGGCGACTTAATGTCAAAGATCGAAATCATCAATAATAAAAAAGCGCCGATGAAGGGCGCGGAACAAATACCCAAATTCCCCTAAATGGGAAGGAGGTGAAAAATAATGGCATATATACTTGTGAGACAGACTGTTGAGGATTATACCAAGTGGAAGGCAGTATTTGATGAAGATCGCGCAAACCGTAAACAGAACGGATCAGAGGGCGGTTCGGTATTTCGCAGCTCAAGTGATCCAAATGAGGTAGTCGTTCTACTGAAATGGGATAATCCGGAAAACGCCAATAAGTTCCTGGAATCCGATGAATTAAAAAAGACTATGGAATAGGCCGGTGTTGTGGGACGACCCAATGTCCACGTTTTAGACCAGGTCGATACTCTATCAGTCTGAATTCAGGGATGATCTTAATCCCTCAAAGATGAAAAAAGATGATATAAAAAGGAAATTAGATTCAGGTGATTTATAAGCACTGGAAGCTTGTAAATAATAAGCCTGATGAGATTTCCTTCTTTTTATTTAATTTAATTGATTGGCAATATAAGAATAGGATCGATTAATACAGAGCCTTTTTCTTGTGAAATTGCATATAATTTGTATTTGATTTGCGTTTCAGATGTACGTGTTTTGCAATAGATTTTGAAAATCTGATAAATATTATGGAGTCTTCATGGTTTTAAGAATAAATAAAAAGGAGGTGAAATCGATATGAAAAAAGCATTGATATTAGGGTTTTGCATGGCAGTAGCAGCTATCTTTGTGATGGCTTCCTCAACTGCAGCAGCCCCAACATGGGACAAGAATCCAAAAGGCTTTGAGCATGGACTAGCAGTGGAAATTGAAGGAAATGACTACTATTTTGTGGGTCCAGGAAGTGTTCAAGGAGTAATCGATGTCCCAGGCCACACATGGGTTCAGGCAGGACCTAACCAGTTTGTAGGAAAACACTTCAATGTAGGTCCGTGGATGGCTCCAGCAGGAACACCTTGGTGGGTTACTAACGAACCATATGGCGTTCTTCTGTATCAGGTACATGGTATATTAGATGTGCCTCATGAGGAGCTCACTGCCGAGAAAGAACAATGGTACAAAGATCATGGATATGTTCACGTCCATGAGTTTGTAGATGGTGGTGGAAACGACCTTCATGACTACCAGGTCTACCTCAAACATACAGCAGTGAGGGAATTCTACTTCAACGGCGGACCTATGGCACCAATGTCAAACCATGATGTAAGTCCAGGTATAGACTATATGTTCATGCCGAACTGGTAAAAACGGTCCCAAACCTTTTTCTTTTTTTTTCTTTTTTTACCTAATTCATGCGGTTTTTGTCTTTTTTTATGTGTCACCAAACGATTCAGATAAAGTATATATAAATACTATACTATATCGAAATCGAGGTGGTATTAAGGCATAATCAGTCCACTGATTTCGGGGACATGGATATCCAAATTATTATTTTTAAACCAGTATATTTTCGTGATTCCGAAAATTCGGGGGGTTTTGTGTTAATTTTAGGGGAATCTTTATTTACTTTGATAATTTTGCGAAAAATCGTAATCATAGATGGAGAATTGAAAGATGAGCAAGGGAGTTGCCGTTATCGGCGGTGGAATCGCAGGGGTCCAGGCGGCACTGGACCTTGCCGAGCAGGGTATAAAGGTCTATATAATTGAGAAGTCACCAAGCCTTGGGGGAAGAATGGCACAGCTGGACAAGACCTTCCCCACAAATGACTGCTCAATGTGTATTCTATCACCGAAACTCGTGGAGGTGGGGCGTCATCCGAATATAGAACTTCTAACATTATCGGAAATCAAAGAGCTTGAGGGAGAGGAAGGCGATTTCAAGGTAAAGGTGCTGAAAAAGGCCAGGTATGTTGATGAGGAGAGCTGCACCGGTTGCGGCGTATGTGCGGCAGCCTGCCCAGTAAAATACCAATACCAGATACCAGAGAAAGAAAGCGTGTGCGAACAGATTTCAGCAGATGATCGTGCTAAAATCGATATGGTATTGAAAAGATATGAGGATGAAGAGGGCGTGCTTATCTCGGTTCTCCAGGACATAAACGAGGAATTCAACTACTTACCTGAAAATGCCTTGAGGTATGTATCGGAACAATTGGACATCCCATTAAGCCAGGTATACCATGTGGCCACCTTCTACACCGCTTTTTCCCTGACACCTAGGGGCGAGCATATAGTAAAAGTATGCCAGGGCACGGCCTGTCATGTAAGGGGAAGCGAGAGGGTCCTGGAGGAACTGGGGAGGGTTCTTGGCATAGGACCCAATGAGACCACCCACGATATGAGATTCACCCTTGAAACTGTGAACTGCCTTGGAGCCTGTGCCCTGGGCCCTGTTGTTGTAATCGATGATAAATATCATTCCACAACTCCTGCCAATGTAGAGAAATTGCTCAAGAAAACCCAAAAGCCAAAAAGGAGAAAACCTGATGACGAGGCTTGAATCCAATGAGGATCTTACGCGGCTTCGAAGCGAAATTCTCGCTAAAAGGTCACCTGACAGAATAACAATAACTGTCTGCGGCGGAACAGGTTGCAATGCCCTGGGAACCTCTGAAGTATCCGAAGGATTCAAAAAGAGGATAGACCAAGGGAACCTAAATGATAAGGTATCCCTTGTCATCACCGGCTGCCACGGTTTCTGTGAGCAGGGGCCCATTGTGGTGGTTCGTCCAAAAAACATATTCTATTCAAAGGTGAAAAAAGATGATGTTTCTGAGATAATCACAGAGACCGCGATAAATAACAGGGTCATCGACAGGTTGCTTTACACAGACCCGGCAACAAAGAAAAAGATCGTATATGAAGATGAGATACCCTTTTACAAGCATCAATCTCGGCTGTTATTCGGGCAGAACGGGTTAATCGATCCGAGAAAGATAGAGGACTATATCGCAATTGAGGGTTACAGCGCCCTTTCAAAGGCACTATTTGAGATGAAGCCAGAAGAGATCATAGATGCGGTAAAGAAATCCAAACTCCGCGGTCGCGGGGGAGCCGGGTTTCCCACGGGGATAAAATGGGAATCATGCTACAGGGTAGAGGGGAACCTGAAGTATGTCATATGCAACGCAGATGAAGGCGACCCGGGAGCATACGCCAACAGGAGCCTGCTTGAAGGCAATCCCCACAGCGTTCTCGAGGGTATGATCATAGGGGCCTTTGCAATTGGGGCCTGCGAGGGGTATATTTACGTGCGCAAGGAATATCCCCTTGCAGTAGAGCTCTTTAAAATTGCCATTTCCTCGGCCAGGAAGCTGGGATTATTGGGAAAGAACATTCTCGGCTCGGGATTTAATTTCGATATCAAGATCGCCCGGGGGGCTGGTGCATTCGTATGCGGCGAATCCTCTGCACTAATGGCTTCAATCGAGGGAAAGGCAGGTGAGCCCAGGGCAAAACATATTCATGCAACTGAAAAGGGACTGTGGGATCGCCCCTCAACCTTGAACAATGTTGAGACCTGGGCCAATGTTCCCCTGATAATGAACAAGGGGGCAGATTGGTATGCAGAAATTGGGACCGGGAAGAGCAAGGGCACCAAGATATTCTCCCTTGTGGGAAAGATCAACAACACGGGACTTGTTGAGGTGCCAATGGGAATCACCTTGCGCGAGATCATCTACGATATCGGCGGGGGTATACCAAAGGATAGAACGTTCAAGGCCATTCAAATCGGGGGGCCCTCCGGAGGCTGCATTCCCGAGAGTCTCATCCATCTGCCTGTTGATTTTGACAGCTTGACAGATGCGGGATCCATGATGGGCTCCGGCGGTATGATCGTGATGGACGATCGAACCTGCATGGTGGATGTTGCTAAGTACTTCACGAAATTCCTCAAGGAGGAATCCTGCGGAAAATGCGTGCCCTGCAGAAACGGCCTGATACAGCTTCATCATATGTTGACAGACATTTGCGAGGGCAGGGGAAATCAAAAGGATCTAGAATTCTTCGAGGAGCTTGGTTTTTGGATTACCAACGGATCCTTGTGCCAGCTGGGGTCCACTGCGGTAAACCCGGTACAAACCACGCTTCGTTATTTCAGGGATGAGTATCTGGCCCACATAGTGGATAAAAAATGCCCTGCCGGCGTGTGCAAGGCCCTAATCACATTCACAATCGATAGCGAAAAATGTACAGGCTGCGAGGTATGTAAGAAAAGGTGCCCTTCCGAGGCGATATCAGGTGAGAAGAAGGAAGTCCATGAAATAGATCCGGATAAGTGCATCAAGTGCGGCATTTGCGAGGATTCCTGCAAGTTCGATGCTGTGGAGGTGAACTGATGGAAAGAGCAGATACGGTCCGGTTCACGATAAACGGTAGCGAAGTTGCGGCAGAACCAGGAGAAATGCTCCTGGATGTTGCCAGAAGAAATGGTATTTTCATACCCACACTCTGTCATCATATGGCTTTAAAACCGTACAGTGCATGCAGAGTATGCATCGTAGAGGTTAGAAAATCCCACCGAAAAAAACTCACTGCATCCTGCAGCTATCCAGTTTCAGAGGGCGTAGAGGTTAAAACCGAATCTGATGATGTTTTAAGATTAAGAAAAATGACGCTGGAGGCACTTTTGGCCCAGGCACCTGATGCAAAGGAAATCAGGGATATGGCAAAATATTATGGGATTACCAAGACGAGATTCAAGGAAAATGAAGATAAAAAGAATAGATGCATTCTATGCGGGCTCTGCATCCGCGTCTGCGGTGAGAGGATGGGTGTTTCCGCACTGGGATTTGCAGGTCGAGGGGCAAGTCGAAGGTTGGATACGCCCTTTGGCAAGCTCTCCGATGTCTGCATAACATGCGGGGCGTGTGAGTCCGTTTGTCCCACGGATGCCATAAAGCTGGATAAGATAACACCAAACGAACCTTTGCCCATCACATCGGAGTTCGACTTGGATCTCAAGCAAAGAAGCGTTATTTACACTCCATTTCCCCAGGCCATGCCTTTAATCTACCTTATAGATAAAGAGCGCTGCATTCATTTTGCCAAGGGAACATGCAAGATTTGCCAGGTGGCATGTGAAAAAGGTTCCATATACTTCGAGCAAGAGGATAAGGAGCTGAAACTGGATGCAGGGGCCATCATCGTGGCTCCGGGTTATGAATTCGTTTCACCTGACACAAGGCCTGAGCTGAATTACGACATGCTTTCGAATGTCATAACGTCCATGGAATTCGAAAGGATACTGAACGCATCAGGACCTTTTGGCGGGCATATAAAAAGGCTCTCTGATTTCAAGGAACCAAAGAGCATCGCATTCATTCAATGTGTGGGCTCTAGGGACAGAAATAAAGGTGTTGGGTACTGCTCTTCTGCATGCTGTATGTACTCCATTAAGGAGGCGATAATAGCAAAGGAGCATTCCCCTGATCTGGATATTACCATATTCCACATGGATATTCGCGCCTTTGGCAAGGAGTTCGACTCGTACTATGAGAGAGCTAAGGACATGGGCATAAAGTTCATCAGGTGCAGGGTTGCAGAAATACAGGGTGATGAATATCAAAATCCCAATGTTTACTTCACAGATGAAAAAGACGAGCCGAAAAATGAGCCCTTTGACTTGGTTGTTCTGTCTAACGGTTTAGCCAGGCCCAAGGATGCGGATAAACTGGCTGGGATTCTTGATATCAAGCTCAATAAGTACGGTTTCTGCGAGACACGGGTCTTTTCACCCCTTCAAAGCACAAGACCGGGAATATTCGCAGGGGGGGTATTTGCAGAGCCAAAGGACATCCCGGATTCTGTTGCAGGGGCCTCGGGTGCTGCGGCAAAGGCCTCGGTTCTCATACCACCCGAGATGAGAATGGTCTTTGGGGCAGAAGAGGATATAATCGAGAAGGACGTATCAAAGGAGGAACCCAGGATAGGGGTTTTTGTATGCCAATGCGGAATCAACATAGCTGCAACTGTCAATGTACCCAGCGTTGTGGAATACGCAAGGACCCTGCCTAATGTCGTATATACTGAGGATAACCTTTACACATGCTCCTATGACACACAAAGGGTGATAAAGGATAAAATAAAGGAGCACAATCTAAACAGGGTGGTTGTTGCCGCATGCTCCCCAAGAACCCACGAGCCTCTGTTTCAGAAAACAATTTCCGAGGCTGCTTTGAATCCCTATCTTTTCGAGATGGCCAATATCAGGGATCAATGCTCCTGGGTGCATCAGAAGGAACCTGAGAGGGCAACCGAAAAGGCAAAGGACCTTGTGAGGATGATAGTTGCCAAATCCAATCTACTTACACCCCTTGAAAGGGAACGATTGGAAGTAACTCCAAAATGCCTTGTTATCGGAGGAGGGATATCGGGTCTCAGTGCTGCCTGTGAGGTTGCGGAAAACGGCTTTGAAGTTCTTCTACTTGAGAAGAAGGCAGAACTCGGGGGTAACCTGAGAAATATCACTTCAATTATCTCCGGGGAGGACCCGCAAAAGCATCTTGAGGATCTTGTAAATAATGTGTCAGAAAACAAAAAAATCGAGGCTATCTGCAATGCCAAACTCAATGAAACAAAAGGCTATGTGGGAAATTTTGATACGACATTCGAACATGAGGGAAAGTTAACCAAATTCCAGCACGGGGCGATTATCGTTGCAACAGGTACAAGACCATACGAGCCTAAAGAATACCTTTTTGGAAAGAACAAAAATGTGATTACACAGATAGAACTTGAAAAGCAGCTTTCAAATAAGAAGCTTGAGGGCAAATCATTTGTCATGATCCAATGTGTGGGTTCAAGGGATGAGAATCACGAATACTGCAGCAGGGTTTGCTGTACACAGGCTGTGAAAAATGCACTTAGAATAAAAGAGAAAGATCCCGAAGCAGAGATATATGTTCTTTTCAAGGACATGAGAACCTACGGATTCAGAGAGGATTACTATGCAAAAGCATCGGAGATGGGAGTGAAGTTCATTTTGTATGATGATGAGCACAAACCAGAAGTAAAGGACGAGAACGGCCTGGTTGTGGAGGTTGTTGACCCGGTTCTTGAAAACATTTTGAAAATAAAGGCAGATAAAGTTGTTCTCAGTATAGGACAGGAGCCAAGAGAAGGCAATATTAACCTGGCACAGATGTTGAAGGTGCCACTTTCCAAGGACGGATTTTTCCTGGAAGCCCATATGAAACTCAGGCCAGTAGATTTTGCAACCGAAGGAATATTCTTGTGCGGGACAGCACATTCTCCTAAATTTGTGAATGAGTGCATATCGCAGGCTGCGGGAGCGGCAGCAAGAGCATGCACAATTCTCAGCAAGCAGACCATTTCAGCGGAAGGGATAGTATCCTGTGTTGATGAGGAGCTGTGTTTCGGGTGCGAGATCTGTGTCATAAACTGTCCATACAATGCCATAGAGCTTGAAGGTGAGGGCCAGAAGGCTAAGGTTGTGTCTGCACTTTGTAAAGGGTGCGGTGTCTGCGGAGCTACTTGTCCCAAGCATGCAATAACAATGTCACATTTTACGGACCAGCAGGTGCGGGCTCAAATAGATGCATTCTGTGAGGAGGTTGAGGAAGATGCCTGAGTTCGAACCCAGGATTCTCGCCTTCGCGTGTAATTGGTGCTCTTATGCCGGAGCCGATCTGGCGGGAATTTCCAGGATGCAGTATCCTCCGAATGTAAGAATTATCAGGGTCATGTGCTCGGGAAGGGTGGACCCGGTTTTCGTTCTTGAAGCACTGTCAAAGGGTGCAGACGGTGTTCTGGTCTTAGGATGCCACCCAGGTGATTGCCACTACATCTCAGGGAATTTCATGGCTGAAAGAAAGAT
>CBDVCK010000155.1:0-8393 GCA_965372465.1 uncultured Thermoplasmata archaeon
GAGAGTGTCGAGCCTGAAGTTAGGATAGATGCACCTTCGGAAAATTCTGTGTTTAAGCGGGGGGATATCGTTAAGATTACCGGTTTTGCTCAGGATAACCAGGAAATCGTATTCCTGGAAATCATTATAGGAGATGGTTCACCAAAGGATATCTTCACTAGTTTGGATGAAAATGGCTTTTGGTCCTATAGCTGGAAAACGAATTCCGTATCCATAGGAGAAGACTGCAGTATCAAGGTTCAAGGATCCGATTTTTCAGGAAATTCACACTCAGACACAATTGATGTCATTTTGGACTGTAAAGCACCAAAAGTCTCAATAACCGCTCCAGAAAGAGATCAGGTATTCAAGGCTGGCCACTCAATTGAAATTACGGGAACAGCCTCTGATGATTGCAGCCTGGAATCGGTACAGCTTGTGATAGATGAGGAGACTCCTGTGGATATCACATGGAAAGTGGCAAATGAAAACTGGGATTACGACCTAAGAGATACCTATGGCCTTGATAGTGGAGAACATACAATCATTGTATCTGCAACTGATTCAGTGGGCAGGAATAGCAAAGCAAGCCTCACGTTCATCATAGATAGCCAGATACCAGAAATCGAAATCGAGGAAGTAGAAGACTCCATAATTATTGGTGAATCCCTCACTTTGAGAGGATATATAGGCGATGACATTGAGGTTACGAAGGTGGAACTAATTATTGATTACAATGATCCAATAGATATCACATCTCATGTTGCATATGGCTGCCTTGAATACGACTTGGAAACCAGTGATATCTCCCAGGGAAAGCACAAAATTTTTATCAAGGTGACTGACTGTGTGGGAAATGAAGTTACTGATGAAATCAGGATTAGCTTTATTACAGAAGCATCTGAAATAGACGAGCTCGATGATGGATCCATTTTTGATAGTGATAAGGATTCTTCGGATAAACCCATTATCAATGCTTATGTCTTTTTATTTATAATTATTATTATCTTGTGCATAGTAATTGTTGCTGTGTTTTTGATTCTATCAAGAAAGGGAAAGTGACAAAGAATTCGAAATAACATTGTTTTATATACTGATCATAATCATCCCAAACTGTCATATTACCCATAAAGTACATGTACCTGAACTACTTTCACCCGATGGAACAACGAGGTTTCCTGATGAAGCGGAGTTCAAGAGTTTGGAAGAAACGAGGCCAACAACGGTGGAAATGGCGCAAGAAGAAGATGAGAAGGAGAAAGAGAGCTCAGCAGCTGAGAAAGAAATGAGCCTTTATGCTTCCATACCTCTTCAATGGTGGGGGCATGGGGTAGTCAGGGATCCTCGCGGGCTCCAGTTATAGATGGGAATGATTGCCAACGGGTTTGCTGATTCGCATGAGGTTTTACCTCGGCGGATGTGAAGACTAACTGGAGCAATGACCCATCAAAGATATAACCCAAAAAACCTGGTGTAGAGTCGCTCTCTATGCAGTGGAAACCCGCTGATCTGGGTTCAAATCCCAGTGCCCCCACTCTGTTTTAACGTTAATTTAATACGTGGGGGCACAGTGTTCGAGTTATGCTGGGACATCAAATGGTTCTTAAGCTCGAACACCCAGTGCCCCCTTAAAAACTCTTTGTTGGTTGTAGAACTAAATAATAACGAAAAAGGGGAAGTTAGTTATATTAATATAGCTGCGATGTCAATGGCCTTTGGCAGTACGGGCAATTGATTGTGTTCAGATCGATATTGCGGCCGCAACTTGTGCAGGGCTGAAGCATAGGATAGGAACCGTATATTGGTCGGCTATACTTTCTCCCCAAAACCATAAGAAGAAGTCCAACCACCAAAAGTATCAGTGTAAAGGACATAAAGAACGCTATTACTCCGCCCACAATAACATATATCAGACCAATTAAGGTTAATTCATCCATGCTCTTACACCCCTATATGATAATACAAATCCAATTTAAATAGATTTCTATGCCTTCTGGACAGACTATTCAGTATTTAAGGGGTCTTAGGTATAGCCACATATAATCTATCCCTTCCAAACTCCACTTAGATTTTTAAAGGACAAACTCTTTACCTGATTTCAAAGGGTAATGGAGTTTTACCATGAAGGGGAAAAAACCAAAAAGAAGACAGGAATGGCTCCTTAATTGGAACCTTCTCACCATGATCATTGGCATTACCCTTATACTAGAAGTAATAGTGGTTCTCATAAACTTTCCACCGGAAAGAAAGGGTTATACCATACTTGCTCTTTCCATAGCAGTTGCGGTAATTGGCTACCTTGGAGTTCGGGCTCATAACAACCAGCGAAAGGTGCTTTTATACCTACAAGGTATCGAGCCTTTGAAATTCAGACATGCAGGTTCGTACCTAAATCTCGTACTCACCATTCTTATTTCAGGCTCGATTTTTATAGGAATTTCATATCTTATCAGCGAATACATGAACATCCCACTGTATTTCTCGATTCCTGAGATAGCTTTTGGCGTGATGCTGACAGTGACTAAAAATGTTACCGCACACGAGATACTGGGAAAGACCCTTCTAATTCGGGTGAGTTTTATTGAGCTTTACATTCCCCTAAGTAACATCGAATCAGTAAAGGCAGATTTTGACCGTCTTCCTGATTTACCAAAAGATTTGAAGTTACCCCGCAGATATCGTGCAGTCTCTTCATACTTTGGGTATCGTGTATTGATAACGTTGAAGAACCCCCAGAAGGCATTTGTCATGGGATTTCCCCCGGTAAAAACCACAAAAAAGATACTGTTTGATGTTGATGAGCCTGAAAGGTTCTTAGGTGCTCTTATACAGAGAATCCCCAGCTCAAAGGATAATTAACCTATGTTTTTGTATTTTTACTTTTATCTCTGAAATTTTCGAGCCAGTATCACAAAATCCTGTTTTTACTTTCATCCAACTCCCCAATTAATCTTTATTTATAGGGAATTCCAATTCATGTTTGAGGTTGCGAGGCAATCTCCGCTGAAGTTCCGTTATTCAGTGAAAAATCAAACAGGACAAACGGAGGCTATAAAATGATAGAAACAGAAAATAATGAATTTGTGTCTGTGCAAGAAGAAGAAATTGGATCCAAAATGTCCATAACAAAGGAGCAGGCCAAGTACTGGTATGCGGTTGCTAAAAAAGATATTTCCGAAGGCAACCGCGAGGGTGCATGGAATGTATATAGATGGCTTTCCGAGAACAATGCATGGTTTCATGCAAAACTTTTGCGCAAAGCTTTAAGAATTGCAGCCCAGTAACCCATTGGGCTAATTTTTTTATTTTTTCAATATCGTTAGTTTTTTATGCCTTTAACCCATTTTACCAGTGTTCAATGAAAACAAAAGGGCGTAAGTATGTCTTTCTTTGCAAGCATTATAGATGATATCAGCACTGACTTGGGGGTTTCACCAACTTTTTGCTACCTAATTATCGCGGTTTTGGCAATGACAATAGGATTTGCAGTAATTTCCTGGATTATCGGGGGAAAGAGAAGAAAAAGTGAAATTAGAGAGATAAACAAGAAAATTTGCCCTTCGTGTGGGGGAGCAAACTCCCCTGATGCATTGCTTTGCCGGTATTGCGAGGAGATGCTGTAATTCTTGGGTGGAAGGTTATGAATTTAATGGTAAAGTTACTACCACAAGGAAAAGATGTCGGGGATGTGGAGATATCTGATGGTTCCACAGGACTTGAACTTCTTTCAAAATTTAAGCTTGCTCCAGATGCCCATATCATCCTAAGATCGGGCAATCCCATTCCATTAGATGAAGAACTTAAGGACGGGGAAAACATAGAGATAATCCAGGTTATTTCCGGGGGATAGGTTCACTTTCTTCGTGTATACTTTCTTTTACTTCTTTATCCTCATCCTCTTCAATTTTTTCATCCCTTTTCTCCTCAATTTCCTTATCTGGGACTTTTTCCTCCAATTCTTCCTCTTTTTCTTCCCCTTCCTTTCCCTCCCCTTTTTGTCTTTTTGAAAGGTCCATTAATCCCCATATGTTATCCAGCATCTCAGGAAGCATCTTGAAGGCAATAAAGGCAAGCACAATAAGTGCCAAGAAGCTCCCTGCTTTTCCCACGGCATTGTGAGAGAACTCATAGCTCCAGTTCAACTCATCCATCATATAGATGATACCAACATTTCTTATCAGATTCAGGACATAGATCAGAGGAACAATTGCAAAAAAGGCATTCCATTTGCGCTTTGATAAAGCCTCGATACAATAGATTGCTCCAACAAAGATCAACATGCTTTGAATGGCGGTGCATGACTGTATTATGGCCACCCTGGAGCCCTCGATGGGTACATATATCTCATAGAAGTTGGTTCTATAGAACAGTGGATTGCCTGAATATTCAATGGGTCCCACTCCGTATCCTAATCCAAATAGATTTACCAGCCAGACAGTTTGAAAAGCTACCGCGTAAATCAGGTATCCGGAAAGAATAGGTACCTTGTCTATCAGGAAGTACAAACCTCCTGCATAGAATGAAGCTCCGGAAATCCATTTCAGGCTTTTATTTTCCTCATTCCATTTATATGAAAGGTATTCATGATAACCAAGGTATCCATAAAATGGTAGGGCAAGTATGCAGATAATGGCATTGAACGCATCCCCAATTGACATAAAATGCGGTGCCTGTAATATCCAAAATACACCAAAGAAAGCAAGGCCAAGCAAACGGAACTTGTGGCATCTTCTGTCTTTATAATAGAAGCCAATACCCAAACCGGCAAGTCCTGCAACCAAAATTATATCCATGGTGATGCGAAACCAGATATCCAGTAAAATCACCTATCTCTTGGATGATGGTGGGGTTATTTAAACATATTGGGAAGTTTGTTTTACCATCTGTGATAACTCTTTGGATTGCTGCCAGAATCCAGCAAAATATTTAAATAATCCATTGGACTTCGCAGTGGGGGGACCATTTGCCAGAAAAAAAACGGGTGCTGTTCACCACATGCTACATCAGAGATGAAAACGATATCTACAACTGGATGCAATCCAATGTGACCTGGAAATCGTTTTTGCACGCAGAAAGGAGGATCTCTCCAGGATTGCGTTTCATCAAACAGAACATACCTTTTATCGAGATTATGGAGTACCCCACCTGGGAGCAGTTCGTAGACAAACTCAAAGAGGGCTGGGATGTAGTTGGCCTATCATTTTATTTAAACGAGGTAACTGAGATCAAAGAGATGGCAAAAAAAGCAAAGGAAATGGGGATTAAGGAAATATGGGGTGGTAACTACGGTGCTCTCACAGAAGATGTACAGCCATATTTTGACCGGATTTTCATAGGATATGCCGAGCAGGAAATCGCCAAGGCACTGGATTATGAAATCAAGGAATTGGTACATCCACCTCTTATTGTACCTGCAGGACTTCCCAATATAAATCTCTCGTGGATGGGCGTTCTTTATACTACAAGAGGCTGTGCCTTTGGATGCAGGTTCTGTCAGAGTCCGAGTTTTGCCAACAAGGTGAGCAAGATACCTCTTGAGAGCGTGGAAAGGGTTTTACGTTACTACAAGAAGCTTGGCCTGGGAGCGGTTATAATCCTTGACGAGTTCTTTGGTCTGAATCCAAAGCATGCTGATGCAGTGGTTGAGCTTCTGAAGAAGTACAAAATGTTCTGGTTCACAATGACACGGGCGGATCTCATATACAAGAAACTGGACAAATGGGATGACGGCTCCCTCCGTCTTGGGGGGTTGGGCTTGGGCCTTGAGAGCTTTAACCAGGAAGTCCTTGAGATGATCAACAAGAAAGCCGAAGCAGAGGAGATCATAAAAATTGTAACCGAACTTCACCAGCGGGGCATCGGTATTATCGGTTACTATATGATAGGCTTTGATATCGAAACTCGAGATTCCATTAAAAAGGACCTTAATCGATTGGCTGAAATCAAACTGGATGCAACCCAGATATGCATAATCACTCCGCTTCCCCAAACACCAATTTGGGATGAGATATCTGAAAAATACGGTATCTTTGAAAAGGATTATCGTAAATTCAATGCAAAACATCTTGTCTGGAACCATCCCACGATATCACCTTCGGAAATGCGAGAGCTTCTTCACTTGGGATTCGACATGACCAATCCGAGAAGAAGTGTATTTCGCAGACTCAGGAAGATATTCGGAGGCACATTGAAAAGTTACGGTTTTTCAGGTGTGGGCAACCTTATAAAAAATCTATACAAATCCAATATAACTTACAGAAAAATGGAGCAGCCTTTGCTCTTTGACACCCCAACATCTTCATCAAAGACATAATAACTCGTTGTTTCATAAAAAAGAAGGGGATAGATGATGCAGGAGGAAGTAGATCTTTTAATTACGAATGCACAGGAGCTATTGACCCTTAAGGGAGAAAACCAAGGGCCCAGGACACAAATAGAGATGACCCAACTTGGGATAATAGAAGAAGGAGCCATGGCAGTTGCTGCCGGTAGAATATTGTGGGTTGGTAAAACCCAGGATGTAAAGGAGAAAGTTGTGGTTTCATCTGATGCCAGGATCATAGATGCCCAAGGAAAAACTGTCATGCCCGGTTTTGTGGACCCCCACACGCATCTTGTTTTTGCAGGGTCAAGGGAAGACGAACTGAAGCTCAAGTTAGAAGGCAAAACATATCTTGACATTCTCAAAATGGGCGGTGGAATTCTTCGAACAGTGAGAGATACTAGAAAGGCAAGCAAAGACGAACTTCTTTCTGCTGCAAAATCTACATTAAATCGAATGCTGAAACTCGGTACCACCACTGTAGAGGCAAAATCAGGATATGGCTTGGAAACAAAAACCGAGATAAAATGTATGGAGGTCATCCACACGTTAAATAAAGAACATACCATAGACATTATACCTACTTTTCTTGGTGCCCATGCAATACCCCCTGAATATAAGGACAGCTCTGAAGAATATGTAAAACTCGTAATCGAGGACATGCTTCCTAAGGTAGATGAAAAAAAACTTGCCGAGTTCTGCGATGTCTTCTGTGAAAAAGGTGTTTTCTCTGTAGAGCAAACAAGGAGGATACTTGTTGCAGGAAAAAATTTCGGCCTGACCCCTGCAATTCATGCCGATGAAATAGTGCAGCTTGGAGGGACAGAGCTTGCAGCAGAGATGGGGGCAATTTCGGCTACTCATCTTATGAAGTCCTCTAATATTGGAATCAAACAGATGGCAGATGCAGGTGTTATAGGTATCCTGGTTCCAGCAACTCCCTTTAGTCTTATGGAAAAGGAATACCCAAGGGCACGGTTCATGATAGATTCAGGAGTACCTATCGCTTTGGCAACCGATTTCAATCCAAACTGCTGGACAGAATCCATGCAGTTCCTTATATCACTGGCATGCTACAATATGGGCATGCTCCCCGCTGAAGCTATAGTCGCTTCAACCATAAATTCCGCGCATGCAATAAACAGGGCTCACGAGGTAGGCAGTCTTGAGGTCGGAAAAAAGGCGGATATAATCATCCTTGATGTTCCAAATCACATGCACATTCCTTATCGCTTTGGAGGAAATTTGGTGGAGACGGTGGTGAAGGGTGGGAAAGTAGTGGTGGAGAAAGGGGTATAGGGGGGAAATCGGTCCTTCATGCCGTGAATATTAATATGGTCATCACGAGAGGTGTAAAAGTGTATCTAAGATTAAGGAGGGCAATAGACACCAGCTTCCGAATCATCAATAACTATATTATCGCCAATCGAAATTGTGAGATGCGTCTGATCCAATCCCCAACCGCGTCCTTCTATCCAGTAAAAACCTTCAAGAATCACGAACGAATCCGCTTCGAGGGTGTCAACGAACCAGGTTGTAATGGAATCACCGTCTTTCCACTGGCCCTTGTGTAACTGGACCCTACCATACATGTCCCACAAGACAACGTCGTTGTGGTATTCCTGGATTGTCTGGACCTTGATGTTATTGATGGCAATGTTTTCATCGTTATTCCAAAGGGTGATTCTAAAATGCACTGGTACTAGCTTGTGGTAAAGCGGATATGTTCCTATATCCTCTTCAGGTAACCAATATGTATCGTTGAAAGGTACTAAATGGTACAAGTCAGGATATACCGATGTATGAAAGTGAATGCCCTGCTCGTCAACTACGGTTTCATCCTCGAAGTCCAAATATGTTACTTCATATTCAATATTATGTTCTAGCTCCTGTAATGAACGGGTTAAAATGGTAACTCTCGCAGTGTTATTTATCAGGTTAAACTCGGAGGGAACAGAATCCGATATAACTACAATTATCTCATGTCGCCCCTCTTCTTGAGGAACCCAGGTAGTACTGAGTGTGGTTTGACCATTAGATGGTACAAAAACATCGAAATGACGGTCTATTAGAGATATGTCTAAGACATCAT
>CBDVCK010000156.1:0-8389 GCA_965372465.1 uncultured Thermoplasmata archaeon
TGAACAGGACTTTGTTCTGTTGATATTTCCCCGTCTCCGAAATCCCAGTGATAGGAAACAATAGCGGTTCCGTCACCCCGCATCTGCGGTCCAATGAACGAAACCTCCAATGGAGCGACACCTGTTGTTTTTATCACATCTTCGCCAGATATAGTCACCTCGAGCCGATTTTCGAACGGTAAAAGAGGAGTGTTCACAGTCACATATTCTGATGCATAGGTCTCCAGCCCGTCGCTGTCCGTGGCAGTCAACGTGGCCAGATAATATCCTGGATCGGTATATGTATGAACAGGATTCTGAAGGTTTGATACCTCCCCGTCACCGAAATCCCAGTGATAAGATAGAATTGCCGTACCGTCACCCAGTTTGCCTGGTGCCGAAAATATGACATCAAGGGGAGCGGTACCAAAGGTCGGGGTAACAACTATCGGGAGTTTTGGCGCCCTTGAAGGGAATATGGTTGTGGAATACCATCTGAAGCCACCTGTGGGCTCTATGGTTTCCTTTGCAATCCATGAATTTGGATTGGGATCTGACCAGTCCCGAACCCCGAACAGTATCTCTCCCGAGCCTTTAGCCCTGATATAGAATTTGTATTCCTCACCGTCCAGTATCTTGATTACAGGGAATGTTCCGGAGCTTATCATCTCCTTCTTTTCCTCATCAATAGGCCGGGCAAGAAGACCCTTGTCATTGCTTGCCCCCTTGCTGTTAACTACTTTTATGTCCCCGTCATCCAAAACCGCGTCCTGTGGATCGGGTCTATGGAGCTCCGCCTCGAACCAGTATCTGTTCTCATCCCTTTCGATACCGTCCGAAATACCATCAAAATCGGTGTCGAACTCCAGGGGATCGCTTATCTGACCGGACACAACTTCTGTATCGTATCTAATGTTCAGATCGCACACTGTGACCGAGGCTTTCGCAGGGAAATAGGAGATATTTATGATAACATCAATTTCATCCTGCCCCGAATTCTTTGAAATAATGGTATTTAACTCATCTGCAAAATTTACTGTTGGCTCCTTTCCCGTAAGCGAGAAATCTAAATCGGTGCGATATAGGGGATGTGGTCTTACGTTCACACAAAAATCGCTTGGAAAGCCCCATTCATATTCACCAACACCATATCTTATGTTCCTTATGGCGTAACCTTCGGGAGTTACTATGATTGGAACAGGGTTTCCCATTATCCAGAAGCTGGCAGATGTAACTTTTCTGTCCGTGGGAATTGTGAACACCATGCTGCCGCTTCCTGCATTTGCCGTAAAAGTGCTTTGACCATTTGCAAAGGTTGTCATCACATGGTATGCGGTTTTTACGAGGATTACCTTGGCAACCTCTATATCGACAATACTGTCGAGAGAAGAGGAATATGCCCACAACTCCATGTACGGATCGTTGATGTTTACAAATTCCTGGGTTTGATACCAGCGATATTCCTCAGTGAGTTCGTACACATTGCTGTATCTGTCGCCCTCGTAATCCAGGAAGGCGGCATCGGAAACTCCCAATTGAATCGATTGTGAAGCATTTGATCGTGCTTGAATGTAGAACCTGTAAACTCCCTCTTGATATTCCCCTGGAATCTTTAAGAACTTGTATTCATTTGACTTTTTGAGATTTGAAAAGAAGTAGATATCCTGATGTGCCTCTTCTCCGTCCAGAAGTCCATCGTCATCGGAATCAGGATCGCTGGCATCGGTTCCGAACATATACTTTTCTTCTGAATCTGTGGCAAAATCACCATCCATATCGGTTGTGTCCTGCAAATACAGTTTGTACCTTGAATAGGTTGTATCTGTAATTGTTGGTTTGGAATTTTTTGAAATGTATAGATCATAGGAACTGGTTTCGTAAAAATCAAGGGGACTGATATCGGATATTTGGGTTTCACTAATCGTTGGAGAACTGTCCACAAGTTTGATTCCAATCAGACTTTCCGAAATTGTATTTTTAGTAATCTCCCCCTGGGATTTGTCAAGATTGATTCCCCTTTCAAAGTTCCAGAATATTTCATTTTCAATGCTTTTTATTGTTGAGCTTTTTGCATAAATTCCTTCATTATTGTCAGAAATTTTATTGTTCTTCATTGTTATGTTAGTTGATGTTGTTATGTGAATTCCCGTTTTGTTGTTATATGTTATCTCGTTATCCACCACTTGTATATCCTTTGAATCCACAATGGTGATACCGTTTCCGTTATTGTCCTTTATGGTGCTTCTTAATATTTCATTGCCGGATGTTAAGCAATTTTTAATTTCTACCCCGTCTCCCTCACTATCCATTATTACGCAATCAGTTATAACAAATGAAGAGGAATCCATTACAATTCCCTGGCCGTTTCTTCTGATCCTGGCATCCTTTATTAGGACATTACTGTCCTTTGCCTTTATCCCAATTTTGTTCTCCAGGATGAGATCATTTGTTAGCTGTGCACTTGAATCGTCTATAAGATATCCATAATCGAGATTTCCTTTTACATAATTATCCACACTTGAAAACGAGGAATTGTCCAAAGATATCCCTATTTTGTTATCCCTTACAGAATTGCTGTTTAATGAGATATTTTGCGAATTTACTATCTTTATACCTGTTCCATTATTGTTATAAATTTCATTGTTCGTGACATTCATATCAGTTGAGTTCATGATGATAATTCCGCTTCCCTGGTTGTCATGAATCTTGTTGCTCCAAATAACAGGTGAACATGATTCCACCACAATTCCATGATAATTATCGTAGAACTCAGTTCGAGTGATTGTCACATTATCTGATTCGATTAAAACTCCACCGCTACTTCCATCTGAAAATCCGCAATTTTTTATGGTAGCATCGAAAATAGAACCATGACTTCCCCTTTCGAAGTGCAGCTCAAACGTATAATTTTCATCCTCGGTTGATATAATGGTTCCGTTTGTTATGGTAAGGCTGGCATTGTTCTTTACCTCTATCTTGAAGGTATAGGAATCCGATGAATTCAATTTCAGGCTGACATTGTTCAGTGTCAACTGTCCTCCGTCATCCACAGTGATATTTCCGTTGATTGTAAGCTGCGTATTGTTATGGATGATATTTTCCCCGGATTGAACTATCCAGTCAACAGGTTTAGAACTAGCAACGTGTGTGTTCACTGCCGATTTTTCTATCATACTGCTTGCAGTGACAAGTAAAAGCAGTATTACACAAATCACGCAAAAAGGTGCTTTCAAATACCTACCCAGATCTAAAAATTTTTTATCTTCCATTTTTTTTCCGCTCCTATCCCCCCGTTTTTCTGAGGGTTAGGATAGTAATAAGCCTGCGAAATATATATGCAGATTGGTACAATTTTTTGCGTGTTTCGGGGTTTTTTTGCGGGAAATTCGGCTGTTTCTATAAATTATAAAATAGTATAAAATGTACTATAAGGACTGATTTTTTTATCTAAAACAAAATTATCTCTTGGCCCTTTTTTTCCTTTGTATCTTGGATGACCTTCTACCTCCATTTTTGTTATCCTATTGTGGAGAATAATACATCCTTTTTTCGGCATCAGGATTTCTCGTATTCAATATTTTTCGGGGTGCTACCTTCGTCAATACTTTCCTTTATCCTCCCGATAAGTTCAATGTTCGAAGGTCCCTCCTTCCCCAAGAATACTCCTGTGGCCTGGCCGAATTTGAAGAAGCGAAAGCATACGTTGATTCCTTCCTTGGGAATGTGCAATATGCCATCGTAGTTTACAGTCCAAAAGAAGATTGGGTCTACTTTATCCTTCACATCTTCCCATTTCAAATCCAGATCCTTCAGGGCTTTTTCAACGATACCTACACAATCCTCGGGTTTTATCCTGTAAAGTCTGTAATGATACCCCTCCAGTTTCTTTATCCAGTGTATGGTCCCGATCATAATCCAAAGGGTCAGGAACATCATGATTATCCCTGGAAAGAAGAATGGAGCCATACCTATTGTCATAAGGATTGTGGAGAAGAATAGAAAGCACAGTATGACAACTAATATGTATAAAAAGACTTGAGGTCCCGCTTTCCAGGAATATAAATCGAAATCTATCAGACCCATGCAAACCAGTATACCCTATTTGTGTCAATTGGGATAATGTTTTCGTTTGAAAAAATAGGGAGTATAGAATATTATTTACAGATGGACGGAAAAGCAAACTATTGGTCTTCCTTTTATTCGTTGTATTCTTCAATTGTCTGTTGAATGTTTATCTTTGTCTTTTTATTTGCTTCCTCTTTGTTCATGAATCGATGCTTGTAATAGGGGCAGTGCTCGGGAAAATCACAGGGACAGAACCTGCCCTTTTTGGCAGGAAACTCCTCTTTGGCTATTTTATCCGAAACATCCACTATCTTCCTTTTCAATGACTCGATCTTTTCACTTCTTCTACCCTCAACCGAAACCGGAGTTTGGGAGCGAAGATGATACAGAGTTAAGCGCTGCACCTGAAGGCCAATTGATTCTTCAACAGCCAACTGATACAATGTTAGCTGCTCGTTTCCCTCAACATGGGATTTGTCAAAGATTTTCTTGCCTGATTTGTAATCAATGATCTCGACTTTGTTCTCATCGATCTTGTCTATTCTGTCGATGTAGCCGGTTATTGGTATTCCTTCAACGTTGATATCGAACTTATATTCAACAGCAATGGGTGGTTTGAGTTTCTCTATGTTGGCTTCGTAGAATTCCTTCAATATTCTTTTACCGTACGTAAAATACCCTTCTTCTTCCTCCTTGTTTGCATAACCTTCCTCGATCCAGTTGTCCTCGTAATACTTTAAAACCGCTTCAAGGCTAGGTGGTGGAGGTTTAAAGGAGTACATAAACTGTAGTGTATCATGTAGGGAACTTCCAAAGGAAAAGTACGGTTTCGATTTTTCCTTAAGGCCATCGATGTACTTCAACTTGAATTTCAGTGGACACTCGATATATGTAGAGATAGAAGAGTAGCTGAGAGGACGCAAAGCCTCACCTCAAGTTCTGTTTGTATTGCCTTTCAGCCATTAATTTTTTGTACATCTTCTTTCGTTTTAGAATAAAACCGGCAATAATACCCACAATGATGATGGCAATAATTGCAATGAATCCGATCAAGGCATAAAGACCCACTTTTGCTATTCCCAAATCGATAGTGAGTGTCTCATCATCATCACCGCCTTGACCTCCACCACCTCCGCCTCCGCCTCCGTCTCCATTGTCCACAATTACATTTATTGAAGTAACAGCAGAATATTCACCACTAACCGCTCTGGCATAGATAGCTCTGTAACCATCCCAGCCCTCTGTGTCCCAGGACAGGCTCCAGGAGGTGGTTCCCACTGCTTTCTTGGTATAGGACGCAAAATTCGCATCATCAATGGAAACTTCAACCTCGGCAATGCTTCCGCTTCCGCTCACAACATAGGCGGACCCCGAAATTTCGATAGTTCCAGACACCGTGGTCAGGTCAGAAGGATGGTCAATTGTAATGACTAGCTCAACATAACCTCTTGCCATCTCAACTGCTTTGTAGGCATCCACAATGCCCCAGCCATAATCAGTGTTATACTGGGGATCAAGATCTGGATATGAAGGAGGGCCTTTTGGCTCGGCCGATTCTCTAAGGATTTGTTTTACTTGATAGGGGGTGAGTGATGGATTGGCATGGAGCATAAGTGCCACAACACCTGCAACATGTGGAGTGGACATGGACGTTCCTGAGTGACTAGCATATTGTGTTTGAGTATTGGCTTGGGCAGATGTAATGCTGTCCCCATAAGCAACAACATCCGGTTTCAATTCATCATAATAATCATCATCCCCATCGTCCAATCTAGGCCCTGTATTCGAGAAATCAGACAATACATCATCGCTTCTGTCGATAGTATCCATATCATCAACTGAGCCCACTGCAATGGCCTTGTCTGCACCTGCCCAATGAGGTACGAAATTTTCTCCATCATTACCCATTGCAGCAACTATCACCAATCCTGATTCCACTGCTCGATTGACTAGTTGAGCTTGTTCATCAGTGCCATCACTATCGGAAAAACTACCTATGCTCAAACTCAGAACCCGTATATTAAACTGGTCTTTATGATCAATACACCATTCTATTCCTGCCATTATTTCTCCTGCATTTCCTAAGCCATAAGTTTCCATTACCCTTACATCAACCAATCTCGCCTGAGGTGCTACACCCACATTATCCGTATTTCCCCCACCCGTCCCCATAGCAATGCCTGCACAATGGGTTCCATGACCATTTGTGTCGTCAGGATTGTAGGTTCCATCTCGCGGATATAAAATGGATTCGTCCTCTGTGAAATCGACACCTGCTATGAACTTTTTATCGTTTGTGCCGCTGTTATCATCCAAATCATCCACCGACATATGTCTCTGGTTGGGAGAACGGCCCCAATCGTCTACACCTGTATCGAGTATTGCAATTGAAATTCCCTCTCCTGTGAACCCCAATTCAAATGCAGTATTTGGTGAATAATCATCCGATTCTCTGGCTTTGATAGCCCTGGCACTGACATCTAGTAGAGGATACGCTTTAGGCTCAAGCTTAATCATAACCACATGAGGCAGGCGAGAAACCGCTTTTACATCGGAAAAGGCAACATTTCTCGCGCAGATCACATCAATATATTTGTAGACATATTTCACATCAAAACCGAATTTGGAAAGCCGTTTCACATCCTCATCATCGGGATGGCGGTCATAGTTAATGAATATCCCGAATCTTTCATCGGGTTTAAGCTCCTCGATTCTATCATCGATTTTGTTGTGGTTTGAGTCCCGCTCCCAGTCATCCCACCAGTTCTGTTCCACATCGGATAGAGGGTCATTTTCGTTGGAAGCTAGACCTGCTGCGTCCGTAAAAGAGCAAGAAATAAGGAGGATTATAAATATCAGGATTAATTTTTTCGATAAATTCATGCTTTTTCTCCAATTGTAATCCTATATAATCGAGCCTTTATTAAAATTTTGTTTTTTTGCGGAATATTTCATCATTTTTGGCTAATGAATGGAAAATCTACCAGTCCACACTCCAAGTACAATCAGAGTTGACATGAATCCAGAACCCCAATCCGAGTTGTACATCCACTAGGTCATCCTGGGAGTACGAGCCTGGTTCCCATACTATCAAAACTAATATTCCTTGGAGAAAAATATATATGCGTCCTTAATAATTGGTCGTTGGGTGAGTTGTTGGATTTAACGGAGGTTATCAAAGTCCGGAGGATGTCAAGGTAGTGACATTGATACCCTATGGTTTTCCCAACGAAAAACCCAAACATTGAACAAGCCAGAGCATTTCAGATGGTATGCAACGATAAGTCCAGTTGATTCCTTAAAGAAAAGGGGGTCCAGGAGTAATACAGCTATCGAAAGCGAATATATGTCGTAAATCGAAAAAAAAGGCATGGAACCTAAATGGGATTTAAACTGCGTTTAAGTACTGGTGAGTGTGCATGTTCGGAATGTTACCAGTCCGTGGAGCCTTCGACCACAGTGTGTGATAGTTGCAGTGTGATTCTTACTGAAACATCGGAAGCTAAAGCATGTCCCTCATGCGAAACTCTGATGAAGGTTGATGAGAAGTTCTGCCCAATCTGCAATGAGAAGCTCATTTTCACAAAAGAGGAAGAGATAGAGCGGGAAAAAGCCATTGCCAAGCAATTATCTAAAGATGATGAACAATTCTTATCCAAATTGATGACATGGGCAAAGGGGATGGATAAAACTGCTTTACCTGATACGGAAGAGGATAAAAAGGAAAGGGAAAAGGCTATGAGGGTTTTATCCTCCATTACAGCTACAGAGCCCGAGGAAGCCATTGAGGAACGCATCAAAGAAATCGAGAAAACTAAAATTGAAAGGAAGGAAATCGATAAACGCACAAAAGAGCTCAAGAAGTTGGGAAAACCATTTGAAGCCCTTTTAGAGCGAAATGCACAGAACCTAGATAATGTGGCAAGGGAACTATGGGAGAAAAGGGAAGATCTAAAAAAGTTAAAAGGCAAAAAAGGTAAAGATTTCGACGAAGAGCGAAGGAAGCTGGAAAAAACAATCAAGATACTCCAGAAGAAGAAACAGGCCATAATGTCCTACGAAACCAACATTTTGATGGTGGGTGGAGCCTACAGAAATCTTTTAGGTAATCAGGAAACCGAGCTTACAGGAATGGAGACGGATCTAAAAAAGCGGGTGGATGCCCTTCAAAAGGAAGTGGATAGAAGGAAAAGGCAAAAAGATAAATTGAAAAACCGAGAAATGGCCCTGGACAAGAGAGAAGAGGAGCTGAGCAACAGATTTTTAGAATTGAAAAGGAGAGAAAACGAAATCAGAGTAAAGGGTGACAAATTAGTAAAGAACTGGGAAGAAATGAATTTAAGGG
>CBDVCK010000157.1:0-8362 GCA_965372465.1 uncultured Thermoplasmata archaeon
CGTTGAATTAGACCTTTTTAACGAGACATGGGTTTGGCTCTATTCGGATACACATGGCACAAACAATTAAAAATTTGTTGATTTCGAACTCCAACCCGCTAAATTATCCCCGCCACATTCAGATTATGGATTGGATACTGACGGCGACGGCTATTTCGATTATTTGGTTGTGAATGTGACGGTGGATGTAAGTGATGCAGGTTTCTTTAATCTGCTTGGAGATCTATTTGATAGTGGCCCCGAATGGATAGGCAACGATACCAACTATACCTTCCTCAATGTTGGGATTCAAGTCGTCCAGTTGTATTTCGATGGAATGGACATCTACAATAACGGTGTAAATGATACTTTCACAGTATACCTCGACCTCAAGGACGACTCAATGAATTTGCTCGATTCAAATATTAATACCACAAGCTTTTACACCTACGATGAGTTCCAGCCACCACCTGCGCTATTTGAGCCACCGCATTCAGATTACGGGTTGGATACTGACGGCGATGGCTTTTTCAACTATCTGGTTGTGAATGTGACGGTTAATGTGAGTGTGGCAGGTTCCTATGATGTGGTTGGAAAGCTATTTGACAGTGGCTCTACCTGGATAGACAACGATTCCAACTATACCTTCCTCAATGCTGGAACGCATGTTGTTCAACTTCGTTTTTCTGGTGCGGAGATCTACAAAAATGGTGAAAACGGACCCTATACCGTAGAACTTGACCTATATGACGATTTAGCGATTTGGCTTAATTCGGATAAATATAACACAAGCTTTTACTCATACGATCAGTTCCAACCTCCCCCCGCATTATTCAAGTCCCCTCATTCGGATTACGGATTGGACACAGACAGTGATAGCCTTTTCAATTACTTGGTAGTGAATGTAACAGTGAATGTGAGTGTTGCAGGGGACTATAGAGTGGAAGGTAAACTAATTGCCCCTTCCTTTAAATTCCTAGAATTGGTTGATAATTTTACCTTCCTCAATACAGGGATTCAGGTGGTGCAGTTGTACTTCACTGGCTCGATCATTTATAACAATGGTGATGATGGGTCTTATATGGTTAAACTTGAACTTTTTGACGATTTATCGAATTCGCTCGATACAGATATAAATATCACAGGATCTTACAATTATAACGAGTTCCAGCCTGGATCTCCTCCACCACCTCCAACAGGATTGCAGGCCTTTCTGATAACTGGTGGAATGGACGTGATGCTTTCTTGGAATGCATCTCTTGATGACGGCATGGGTGAAAACGATGTTGTAGGCTACACCGTTTACAAGTCAAGCACGGGAGTAGATGGCACTTATGTTTTTGCAGAATGGATAAATGCAAATGGTTCTGCTTCCTACAACTGGACCGATATAAATGCGGGAGATGGGGATTGGAACGATTATTTCTATATCGTCAGGGCGAATGATACTTTAAACGCTGAAGAACCGAACCTCATTAAGGTGGGCAAATTCGTGAATTATCTCCTAGAGGGCTGGAACATGATATCTGTGCCATTGATACAAACAAATACATCCAGGGATTATGTTCTGCAAACTATACAAGGCAACTATGTGACAATTCAAAGCTACCATGCAGGTAGATCCAGGCCCTGGCTGCATTGGCACAGGGACAAATTAAGTGAACTCAATGATGAGATCGTGATGAACCATGAATATGGTTATTATATTTACATGTCCAACCCGGATTACCTTGTTGTTGCGGGAAAGATACCAACCAATACACAAATATCCTTAAAGGCCGGGTGGAACTTGGTAGGTTATCCTGGCCTTGTAGATAGAACAGCGAGCAGTGCACTTTCTTCGATTGTGGGAAAATACAATGCGGTGTACAGATTTGACCCAGCAATTGGGAGTGAGGTACAAGTCCAGGCCAGTGACATCATGAGCCCTGGCATTGGGTATTGGATTCATGCAACTGAAAATTGTGTTTGGGTGATATAGGATTGGAGAGTAAAGTCTCTTGTGAAATCATATTATTAACACTTTAAGTCGATTAAAGCAAAATTATATATGTTAAGAAGTAAATCCCCCTATATCTCTTAAAAGGACAAAACAGAGGGAGGAGCGCATAAGCTTACGAATTAAGAGTCGAGAAAAAAACATATTTCGTAGCCAAGCGTTTCGAAGAGGCGCCAAGGTGGGGCGCCATGACAAGGGGGGGAGGAAGATATGAATCTTCTTTTCCTGAAATACCAATACTCCCTGTATAATCGAGGGGGGAGGTGACAACATGATGCAGAGAAGTATAAAAAAGACAATAACCGTGATAGTGGTTCTGATTTCTGTGCTCCTGATTTTCTCTTCCGGTGCATTTTCCAAAACGTTTGTAAGAATCGAAACCGAGGGATTGAAGGAGGTCCATATAAGAGCAAACATAATAAAGGGCCTTGACCCAGACGACCATGGCCCTAAACACGGTAGGGTACAAGTTAAGATAAAGGAAGATGTGTCCCACCATTACATGTACAAGTTTTCGGTAGATCTGAGGCGTGCAACGGATTATACCTATTACGAAATACACTTATGGGCTAATTTGCCAGATATTAAATTCACAATATATGGCGACGGCTCAGAAGAATGGGGGTATATTCAAGACTTTGCGCTAGATTTAGGGATCGACGATGACCATACAAAAAACAACAAGATAGAGATTTCACTGCTGACTCTTGGACTTACGGGCTATAATGAGGAATACACCGGAATAGATATCTTGACCGACGGTCACGGTAGCTACAAATTCCTCAAAGCTGGTGGAATAGCCGAAATGGATGCTGTCGAGTGGGCAATTGACTTTGGATCGCCCTATCTCGAAGCATATTTATTAAAAGTATTCGAAGGCGACCCAGAAAACCAACGCATGGTAACTTGGTTTTTTTCCCAAGAATGGGACTTTGAGGATTTTCACGTAGTTAGCGTTAAGATACATGGAGGTTACTATACGATTTCCATGGGTATACAATTTATCGGACCCGGCGGACCTGAGGGTGACGATAACTACTGTACTGAGGATATTACCTTTAGTCTCGCCATGGGCGATTTTGTATGGGTGCCACCACCATAATCACCACTGAAAATGGCCCCCTGTGAGTTACCCTTTACGAAGGCTCAAATAGTAACGACGCCGAAAAGGTCCAGTGTGATAGCAAGAAATACCGCGGAATGTACTTTGGTAACTACAACACCCGGATAAAAAACATGTAAGGGACCTTCAATCTAAAAAGGCCTCTTGGAACTGGTAAGATAGTAGTTGCGAACATGAACAACAAATCTCCAGGCCTTTTTCTTAATAATTACAAGGGAACGATCCAGGTTTTGGTAACTTTTGAATGAACCCAGTATCCTCGTCCGATCTCAAAATAATCAGATGGACCGAGTTCCTTCCATTTTTGAGTGGCGGCATTGTAGGTCCATACTGCATCGACTTCTGTTGTGAAAATGATATTGTTCAATCCGTCCGTTCTGTTGTAACTTGTATTGGAGGGGTAACCCACGAGGTTCCAGCCCGGGTAAAGATCAATATTCTGGTTCACAATTGGCTGGGTTCCATTGTAAAGGAAGATCGTGTCTCCAGGTGGTGTGATATGGACCCAGAAGCCCAAGGTCAGGTTTAATTCGAAGAGATCATTACCAAAAGGTTTCCCGACTTTAAAATGCTTCCAGGAATCCAGGGTGTCTGTAATATTGTACCATTGCACGGCATCGTACAAGCCATCGATTGACAAGAGAACCTTGCTAAGATTCGTATCGGATTGAATTAAAGGAATCGAGATCAGGTTCCAGCCCTGCTTTAAAATAATATAGTTTGACCCTGAAATCATAAAAGAGGCGCTGGCTGTGCTTTCAGGCATCTGCTCAGATACATGGTTTGTGAAGTTTAAGTACACCCGGTTGGTGATGGTCTGTCCGGGAACCACGCTGGGATCCACTGTTACCGCAATATTGAAGTAATGCACCCCCTGCGGCACGTTCAAAAACTCGAAGTAGAGGGTGGCTCCGATCTGGTTGAAGCTGACTAAGTACGGTGACATATTGGCGTCGTGCTCGAAAAACGTTACATCCGCAGGCAGTGTATCGTTGATCCAGACAAAATTCGTATCGCGATCCCCGGTATTGTTGAAGAAGATCGTATAATTGACAAGATCACCTGTTCCTGCAAAAGCCACATCGACACCCTTTTCCACCCATATCGTGGGAGAGTGCTGGGCTGTTGCAGTCACGAGAAGAGGATGGGTGACATTATAGGCAAATGCCTCTGCAACTCCGGATACATCGGATGCAATGGGAAAGAAAGAGAGGTTCCCATAACTCAGTTGGTCATGCGAAATATTGGCAAACAATCCACCTGTTCTGCCGAATAGTCCCGGTTCTGTATTATTGTGATCTTCTGCACTGGAATTGTCGTCGAATTTCAACTCACTTGAATTACACTGAAGATCGATATTCCATACACAGACATACCCTCCATGGGGACTGCTCACCTCCCACCATCCCTGCACATCCGTGTTTAAAATATTCTCATCTTCTGTGCCGTTTATAACCGCCTTGTTTCCGCTCAAATCCCGATAGTCCAAGGGAATCGAGGTATTGGTATGATCCAGAGCAATGGATATATTTACCATAATAGGTCCAAATATGTAGATATCTATATACCCGGAGGCGTTCACATGTTCCTGGTAGAATCTCCAGGTAAAATTGAAATATGTGTCCACAATGATGCCAAATATATTCCGATAAATGTGCCAGTTTACTACACCAAGTGCTCTAACGTGACCGTCCTTTTTCAAAATGAAATCATCGGCTATATCGTTCTCATCATAGGTAACATTAACGGAAAATAACTTTACAAAGACTTCGAATTCCAAAGCATCAACCATATCCTCTCCGTCCCCGCCTTTTGCCTCTGTGACGTTGAAGTATTCCATGACCATTCCTACCCCGTCTCTAAAGCCCATGGTATATGATTCGGTAAACACCATGTCCGAAACGGTATCGAATCTCACATAATCCTTCGTAAAATCCGCCTCGATTTTTGAGCTCTTATAGATATACGCCCAGGCAGGATCACCCGTATCCGGGTCTGTTATCTCCACCTCGTATCTCGGTGCGCCGCATCCAACAACCCATTCATTTCCCGAAGCCTGATCACCTGCATCCTGGGACATGAACACGATTTCGTCCTTGCCGTCAAGAACACCGTTTGAGTTGTTCAGACCGTAGCTGTCCGTGGTCGTGTTCCGTTCGTCCACCTGAAAAGGTATCTGGTCCCAGGTATCAGAGGAACCATTCCAAGCATAGACAAGTATATCGTTGTCCAAGGAGAACACGTCCGTGGAGTTTACAGGGGTTCCGATGAGGTCTGAAATCTCGTTAGCTGCAACCACAATGGCCTCCTTCATGCGTCCCAACGTGTTCCAGCCGATGGTGCTTAGCGGTTCCCCACCGCTATCCAAAGGATCAATGTCCTTATCGCCTAAAATGAGGACATGTGCCGGAGTGAGCAGCAAAAAGATGATGATTAGAGACATTAGGATAACGGCAGCTATTTTTATTGTATCTACCTCCCCGCCTAGTAACTTTCTGAGAACGCCTTTTTAAGCGATTCCCTTCCTAGGCTAAAAACCTAACGATTTATGCATATTTATAATTTCGGTTCCCGTAAATTCTCTCCTTCTCGTACGGATTCGGACGGTTTGGGTGAGGCGATTGAAGGCCCGTTAGATTACTTTCAAATATGCACCTTGATATCATAAGGAATAAATTTATAAACGACCCATCCCTTTATATCGTCCTCAGAGGACTAGGATGGAAAAGAATACGCGTAGGCTTGTGATTTATGTAATATTAGAAATCATAATATTCATTATACTGGTAGCCATAATGGAATTTTTTATTGCATACCTCCCCCAAGATATCCAAGATACAATCCTTGAATTCATGCCAAAAGCAATAGTAGTTATATTCTTAATTGTAATTACCAAAATCGTTCTCATCATTCTTAAACCAGCCTTTGAAAAGGCTTTCAAGAATCATATGCGGTCTTATGCGGAAATGAAAATGGTTTGGCAGCTCATATCAAATCTAGTATGGATTTTTATTATTGTTCTTGTTTTGCTCATAATCATCGGCGATTTTACAGGGTTTCTTACCTTTGGTGTGGTGGTTGCAGCTCTTCTTTGGGTGATGCAAAAGCCGATCCTCAATATTGCCGGTTGGCTTGAAATTACCTTCCGCAGGCCATTCTCTATAGGTGATAGAATAGAAATTGATGGGAAAAAAGGATATGTGGTGGCTGTTGGTATGTTCCATACCACTTTAAGAGAGTTTGGGGAATGGATGAGTGGTGACACATTCACAGGTAGGCATATCAGCATCCCAAACAGCAGTGTATTTGAAATCCCTATTCTGAATTACACACGCGACGCACCATATATTTGGGACGAGGTCAAAATCGCAATCACCTATGAAAGCGATCACGAAAAAGCAAAAAACCTCATTCTAGAGAGTGCCATGGAAGTTATCGCAGAAAAGATGAAAGAATATTCCAAGGAGATTGCACAAAAAATGGATATCAAAGATCTGAAAAGTGATATTAACGAAGGGCCAATCATAAGAACTGAATTCTCTGATTACTGTGTGAATTTTTATGTCATTTTCTCCTGCGAGGTAGGCCAAAGAAGGGCCGTCCGATCAGAGATAACCGAAAAAATCCTGGCTAAAATAAAGAAGGAAGAAAAAGTCAATATAGCCTATCCCCACATGGAAATTGTAGGTATCGGAAAGTAGATACATCAATTCATTTTGAGAGGGCCAGTATCTTTTAATTTATACTTTCACTCACCCCTCCCGTGTTTTCATATATATACTGCGGATAATTACCTAGTAATATTAAGAGGTGAAAAAAATGAGTGGAGAAGAACATTACAGTTGGGAAGATGTTTACAGGCTTCTTTCTTGCAGCACAGATTACGAGGATTGACACATTAAGATTGCCAGCTTTCACCATCCGCTACCTGAATTTTGGGTGGGTTTTTAGGATATTTTTTATGGCCCTCATCCCACCCCTTTATTTTTTTGACCCTTTCATCAAAACCTCACTTTTGCATTTGGGACATTTTCCATGGCTGACCCTGTTTAATATGGTAAAGAATTCCTCCCTGTGAATCAGCATCTCCCCGCAATTCGGGCAGTATGTATCCTGGTATCTGCTACCCGGCAGGTTGTTAATATATACATTTATCAAACCCTCCATCCTGGCTATGCGCTGGGCTTCAATCAATGCCTCTTTTGAAGTGGTTGGAATATCTGTCAATCTGTGCGTAGGGAAAAACCGAAGGAAATGAAGTGGTGTGTCCTTTCCAAGGGTTTTGATTATCCATCTTGAAAGTTTCTGGATCTCCTGCGGATTGGAGTTAAGAGGGGGAACGAGAAGGTAGGATATCTCCAGATGCAGTCCCAGTTCCTTTGCCAGTTTGCAGGTGGCCAAAACCGGCTTTAGGTGAGCCCTGGATATCTTGGCATAAAACTCATCAGTGAATGCCTTTATGTCAACATTTACCGCATCTAGAAACGACGATAGCTCAACAAACGGTTCCTTTTTGATATAGCCGTTTGTGATGAATACATTGAAAAATCCTCTTTTCCTTAGGAATTTTGCTGAATCATATACGAACTCGTACCATATTGTTGGTTCATTGTAGGTCCATGCAATGCCGTCGCATTTATTCTTCCTTGCCATGTTTTGTATTTTCTTGGGAGTAACCTTCATGGTCCGAACCTCGTTTATTTTAGTTTGGGAGAGTTCGAAATTCTGGCAGTAGTCGCACTTGAAGTTGCAGCCCGCAGTTCCCAGAGAGAGTACGAGACTTTCCGGATAAAAATGAAATAAGGGCTTTTTACCAATGGGATCAACCTTGATCGGGGCTGCCATTCCATAGTTCTTGGTATAAAGTTTATTACTTTCATTCACTCTGACACCGCATATTCCTTCCTTGCCATGGGCAACCACACACTGCCTGGCACATAGATTACATTTGACCTTGTCGTTATATGGAGTCCAAAAGCTCGCTTCTTTCATATCATCACGATCTTCGAATCTAAACTAAGCTTTTTACGATAACAATTATTCCATGATATTAAGGCTTTTCTATGTCTTTCAATGGAGAATGTAACCTAAGAGGATTTTCTCTCCGTATATATAAATTATTAGGGTGGGAGCCCTGAGGTTTAAGATATAATTGTTGATTAATTATAACCTAAGGGCAAAGTGGTCTATGAATTTATAAAATAGGAACTGTAATAGACCACGCTGGTGGGGGTTAGGCGGAGGGGTAGGATCTAGTAGTG
>CBDVCK010000158.1:0-8289 GCA_965372465.1 uncultured Thermoplasmata archaeon
ACCAACTCCAAATCATTAACATTATTGATCGTTTTCGAGAGCGCCGTGCGACACAAGAGAACACCGCCCGCACCCTTATCAGCGTATCTTCTCGAAGTAAATATCGTTAACAGTCTGTCATTATACATTGGGTAACCCATTGTTGTATATTCGTGGCCTCTTAGCATGGCCTTTGTATCTATCTTGTCCAAGAACGCAGTAAGTTCTTCGCTGGTAAAATTCATCTGTGGACCTATAGATCTGCGATTTGTTCCTACCTCCACAGGATCCCCCCAGAGGGTTTGTAGAATCGACTCCTTGTCAGCTGAGGTGATCTTTTCTATATCCTTATCCTTGGGGAAAGCGCCGTGTGCTGCAAATATTCCGTTAGAGGTTAATACAAATAACGGAAGATCTGAAAATATATCATGAAATGCTTTGTGGATGTCATCAACGTGATCGTTGCCCCAGATCTCCTCAATTTCCATGGGGAGTTCGTAAGGTGAGAATGAAAGAAGTTCAAAACCCTCGTGGTTTCCGCGTAAAAGATATATTATCTTCGGATATAATGTCTTAAGACACAGAAGATATAGAATATTTTTAACTCCACCGAACGGCACATCCTCAGGTGCCCTATCCACATAATCTCCCAAAAATATTATCTTATTTTCGACATTGGGATCATTGAGTGATGGCATCAAGAGGTTCTCAACTATCCATTTTGATACTTTGAGATCGCCGTGGGTATCGCCGGCAAAGTGTAGAATAGTATCCTTATCCCCATTTTTATCAAATCTAATCAAAGGAAACTCATTTAGAGCAGCCAAATTGGAATTTATATTATTTAGCAATGACAGTAATTCGTCAGGTTTGAGCTGCTCAATAACATCTGGGTTTTCAATAACTGCCTTGGCAGTGGAGATCATTTATTATGCCCCTTTATCCAATATGTAAACTGTTATATAATATATAGTGTACAAACTAAAGAGATTTGGCACTTTTTTGCGGCGTGATACTAATAGGACCTCTACCAATTTAAGCATTTTCACCAATTGTTCATTCCACTTTTCGCCATACCAGTCAGAATATCCAATCTTTTAATAGATTCCTACCTCAAAGTGGTATGGCATTGGGAATGGGTTTGTCAAAATCTTTTAATCGCTGAGATTAACGTTCCTTTGGTTTTTATGGGGTGGTTTGGGGAATCTCATAGATCCTTGCCTTCAAAAGCCAGATATCCACCTTGACACCCTCCTCGTCCGATGTTCCGAATATATCTGAAAATGCTTTACTTGGAAGACCTGCCAGATAGGCACCAATTACTATCTCCCAGTCTCCCCAGTCCCAGCCGAGAAGCTGCACTAATGCAGGTATGTTTGCTTGAACTGCAATTGCCAGTCTGCACTGTTCAAGTTCTTCAGAAGATATCTTTTCTATTATTTTCGGAGGGCTGATCTCAAAATATATCTCGATTCTGATATGCATGTGCTCAGGAATCTTCCTTGGTATAGATGGATAGGTCTCCGGATTTGCAGGATTGCAGATATTGTAGATGAAGGTCTCAACCGTATCCACAAGCCACCTCAACAGGGTCTCAAGGCCTTCACTGTCCATACCCAAGGTGAGCCTGATCCCTCCTGCTGCCGAGCCCGATACATCCTCAAAGGCCAGGTCAAGGTACAGGTAAACTTTGATTACTACATCGGCAATCAGGGTGATTACCATGTCAATGAAGTTTCGTATCCAGTCCTGTATGAACTCTATAATCGGGTCTATACCCAGGTCCTTTTCCCACATTACGGTCCATGCCAGATTGAAGCTGGTTTTAAGGGCAGCCATGATCTCGCTTTTGATGTCCAGTTTCTCTTCTCCGTTTGTGGCGATCTGGGTTTCTTGCTTGAATTTCCATATGACGCTTCCGTCGTAGCTTCTCTGCCAAGTATTCTTATCACCATCACCAGGGTCCTTGAAGATGGGGGTTCTGTCTACGACGTTGCCTTTATTATCCATAATAATGAGACCGTCACCCGGTTTGAATGGATTATTTGATTCCCCGTTGTCAAGAACCTCCTTTGGAAGTGTGAAGACTGTGTAGACACCTTCATTTTCAGATTCGAGTTCCGATAATTTTTCCTTGATAAGATTTCCGTGGGCAGATGATACCATCCAGTTGTCGATATCCTCCCCATTCGGATTGTAGATTTCAAACCACTCGAAGCCCTCATCCTCACCTGCGCAATTCAACTCAAATTCATTTATCACGACATCATCGCCCTTGGGGGCGTTGTACTGAATTACAAATCCTGCATCGATTTTTGCGTTCACTCCTAAAAATGGAATGGGTATTGCGTTCATTCCTCCTGCCACATCGTCCAGGCACCATTTGACTTCTTTATACTCCTCTATTTCAGGCACAAAAAAATCTATTCCCCAGCCAGTTTCATCTTCGGAAAGACATGTTCCGTGGCCCTCAACGATATGACTGTTTATGGCCATCAATGGATCCACTGCCAGTTCCAGGATAAAATCCCCGACCTCAATATGGCCGTCCATCAGGATGTCGTAATGAGGGTCGGTGTCATCTTCCTTGTGGTATCGTGCAAATCTTAACGTGAATTCCAGGTCTATATCTGCAATCTTCCCTCCGGTTGTTACCCACAAGAGATCACCGTTTGCTTCATCATCCTGTGCAACTTCCTTGTTAGCCTTGATTTCGAAAGTGAACCCAAATACGGAGATCGTGATTCCGTCCCCGATAATATCTGCAACAATCTCGATTAAGTCCTTTACAATGGTGTCCATTATGAAATGAATGAAATCCATAATCAATTCTACAAAGAACTGGATCGTATCTACGATCATCTTTATTAGCTCTGCCACGTAGCTTATCAATTTGGTGAGCATCTCCATGAACGATTCCACAAGCTTTCCCAGTGCGTCAAAGACTGCGCCCACAACAGATACTATGTAGTCCCAGACCTGGGTCAGGAACTTTATGATATCCCCAAGCAGAGTGTTGGAAAGCTCGTAGTCCACATCCTCAAGGTTCCATCCCGAATATACTGTTACAGGGATGGATAATTCGATCTCTATTGAATTGTTCGCCTTGGTGAACTCATGCGTGCCCTCTGTTAGAAACAGCCTGCTTTCGGTTCTTGTTGTTAATTCTATTTCCCCGCTAATTGATACGTCCCAGTTTGTCTCAAAGGGTCTTGTGCTGATGCTCAGAATATCTGTGTAGTGGGTTCCCTTGGGAGCTGATATTTGGATTTCGAGTTCTTTATCTTTGAAGAGATAGTTCGGCTCCTGATCGACTCTCAGAATCTCGTTCTCTATGCTTCCTTGCCCTTTTGCTACCTCGTAATCGTCTTCCCAGAACTCAAAGGGCACTCCCACTTTTGTGTATTGGAGATATTTTGTGTTTACTACCTCGCCTCCAAAGATGATGTCTTTTGCAAACACCTTGACCATGTCGCATCCCAGTGGGATCAGGCCAAAACCGTGCACTGCTTCAGTAATAAGGTCCACCACAGTATTGCTTGTCTTGTCTATAACGTTCTCAATTCCGCCAATGATGTAAAGCGGTTTACCAGCTTTTCCATTGTTCTTAGTGGACAATTCTTCTTCTTTTACATCTTCATATGCATCTTCTACATAATCCTTGATATCTTTCTCTACATCATCCTGACTTTCTATCGTGAACTTGACTTTTACCTCTGAATTTGTGAAGGGTTCATCCGGTGCGCAGTCCTTGTGCTCACCACCGTTTATTTGGGAGACTTTGGTTACCCGGGCATTGGAAATAAGATGCTCTGCCATGTCCTCTTTTGCATCTTCAATATTGGTATCCTTTTTTGCGAACTCATGGAAATGCTCCTTTATAAAATCCTGAAGATTGCTAATTGACTTTGCCTGCTCGTCCACAAGCAGTGTTATGAGCTTTCTAACTCTTGCCTTGCCATCCGATCCCGAGAAATATGATTTGATCGTTCCAACTGCCCCGTCTACCTTTGAGCGCACCTCTTCAAGTAATGAAACATCGTCCTTTGGATTCAGGTTCTTGGGACGTGAAAGCTCCTTGTAAGGTGATAGGTCCAGATCCTCAAGCTCTGAAATCACCATCACCACATCCCCGATCATGGCCTTGACCACATCCCTTAATTTTGTGTAGATCTTGTTCGTGTTCCCTTCATATTTCAGATCATAGAAATCCGACTTGGAATCAGGGTCGTACCAGAGGTCGTTCATCCCTTTTCTTAATATATCTTTTTCAGTAAAATCTACAGGATATTCGCCTGCCTCAATTTCTACATCGTAATTCACTACAGTGCTCCATTCGTATTTCACTGGAACATCGGGAGTTTGCGGATCGCCATCATCATCCTCCCAGTGCTGGCACTCCCCGGCCTTTGACATTGTTATATCATAAGTGAGGCTGTCAAGTGTAACTTGTGTATCGTGCATGAGGGTTGTATCCGAAAGCCCTGCCTCCTTTTTAATTGTGTGTCTGACCCAGTTCTTGATCCTTTTGAGATTTTTTTCATCAGGTGATTCTCCGCAAATCCATCCAACAAAATCGTCCACCGCTTTCCCTGCTGCCTTGATTGCATTACCAATGACCTGCACTCCCACGAAGAGCGCATCTGCAATATCTGCAAGGCCAAAATAATCCAGGTATTTGAGTATGAACTGATCTGCAATGGCGTTAATTGCCTGAGCAATAATCGCTTCCACGTTCAATCCTTTCTTTTCCACACCCAGGAAAATAGCTATGATGTCTGCTGCATCGATTGTTCCGTTCGTAACGTAATCTTGTACCAACTCCTGCATCCTGGGGTTGTTTGTGGGAGTGTAATCTGGGTCTTCATTGTTCTGAAAGTCGGAGTCCATTGCTCCAAGTGCCTCATCATCATAGGTCCTGTACAATCTTGCAGTTTCTAAGAGAACGGCAAGGTTCAAGGCAAGCTCTGCATCCGATTTTGTCACGATCTGGGATGTTTTCTTATCAGGAAGCTCTAATGATGCGGCGGCAAGCTTGCCCATTCCGTAACCCTGGAGTACGCGGAATTGAGCCAAGGTTGTCAAGATGTACTTCACAGTCCTTGGAATCGGAGTTACCATTCCCCCTGCTCCTGCATCCAGTACCTTTAGCTTGCTGTCCAGAAGAGGGTAAGCCGAATCCAGCCTTCTTTCGAGACTCATGCTCTTCTTTAGAAACCTTCCCGAGCTTTCATCTCTTACAGTATAATTGAGCTCACCGCATACGGTGTAATATGCAATACAAGAGGTTTCGCTGAATTCCCCTGCCTTGTCGTTTTTCATTGTTTTTGATTTAACCTCCTTGCCCTTGCCTTTTAGTTTGGTTTCTTCCTGTTCATTTGTGGGAACAACATCCAAAGTGTTCTTGGAATCAAAGAATATTCCAACTGTGTAGTTCTCAACTGTGATTTCCATATTGTTCTCAGATTTTGGAAAGCTTTCGTTTATGTACTCCCCGAATGTCCGGTTGAAAATCGGCTGGATGTTCTTTTGATCATACAGCACTTGAGTGGATGTGTAAACTGCGGAAAGTCCGTGATAGTAGGCCCGACTTTCCACTTCCTCGTGAATCAAGGCTGCAGTATTCTTCATCTTGTCATAGTGCGACTCCTCTATCATATCGTTTACATGGTCCTTGTTGACAGAGGAGATGTAAATAGCGCTGAAGCTTCCCAAAACAAGCATCAGCACGCCCATCAGGGCAAATGAAACCCTGGCTCTATCATCGGATTGAATTCTGCTCAAAAGGATCATACCTCCCTCTCCAAAAGGGGTATGCAATTAGGGAATAATGAAGGTTTTGGTGGGTTTTGAGGGGGTTTAGAGCAGTTAAGATAATGTTTAGATAGCACTACTTCCATTTACGCCCGGATGACTGAACTTCTAAAGCTTTTTGAGGCTCTCTGCCCGGAAGTCGAGGCAGAGCTCAAACCAAAACTTTCGGGAATCCTCACAAGGGCCTTTATCCGCCCCTACCTGCCCCAGTACTGGGTCTTTAAAACAGAATCCGAAACTGTTACCTTTATCGTGGATAAGGATGGAAATGCATCAGTTGTGCCTGAAGCAGGTGAGAACCCTGATGTGACAGTGGAGATCGACCATGAATATTTGACTTCAGCTCTTTCCACCCGCAGTAAACCCGAATCTCCTCCAGAGAAATATATCGAGAATTTCCATACCAAAAAAGGAGAGACTGCCTTCAATCTTCTCAAAAAGCGCATGGGTCTGTAAATTATTCGAACATCCAGCTTTTCCCTTCAATATCCGAGATCAATATAATGACATTATCATCCTCGATTGTCATGGGCAGGTAACTTGGCCAGCAGCCGCCTTCCTCGTTATCGGTTCCAATACGTTTTATAAAGAAGCTTTGGCCGCAGTTGTTGCATACCATCTGGATATTCTCCTGGCGGTAACCAAGCTTTTCCTCGTAGCAAACATCGCAGGCATCAAAGGCCACGTGAATCTCGCCGTCATTACTTGCCACTGCAAAGAACCTTATCTCGATATTCTCGTAGTCGTACGGGTACCATTTGGCGTCTGTAGTGACATCCGAGGTTGGGATCTGCACAGCGGTTATGGGTTCCGGCTCCTCATCTGTTCCATTGTCAGGATTTCCACCACCGCCGTTATTGTTATCGTCATCGGGCGGCAGCTCAACAATGTCGGGTTCATCCTCCGTATCCTCGAATCCTTGATCAGGAGAATCATCCTCCTCAGGCTGGAAGAACAACATGAACGAGGCAAGCAGTACGACCAGGGCAACCACAACTCCTGCCACAACCTTGCCTTTGCCTCCCTTGGCCTGTGGGGCTGCAGTTCTTCTTTGAGCATTGGCTGCAGGGACCATATCATGAGCAGTTTTCATGTGCTGGACGAGCAGATATGAGTCCACCTGCGCGCCGCACTCGGTACACGTTAATTTGTTAATTCCATTGGACATGTCAATTACTCCCTTATTTTTTAATTTTATCGAAACCAATAGTGATATTATATAACACTGTTATAATGCCATATGGCTGTTTTCATACATAACTTTTACTTATAACGCATTTTAGCCTTGGTCAGGGAGGGATATTCAGGACAATAATTATTAATTATGGGAAATATATTCCCTTTCAGAGGGGTCAAAACTTGGCTGAGGAAATCACTGTTAAATATAATCAGGTGTCAAAAACCGCAAAAGCCTGTTCCACATGTGGTGGGAAAGGAGAATATATCTGTCCTGAATGTCAGGGAAGCGGAGAATGTTGCACGGAATCATCCGAGCATTTAACATGGGATAATGCTTTTGCATTTGATTCTATAATTAAAACACGGGATGAGAAAACACGAGGCTATGGTTTTTGTTTTTTTGGAAAATGTTCCGCATGTGGTGGTAAAGGAAAATGGTTGCTCTCCAGATGCAGGGTGTGTAATGGCTCAGGAAAATGTCCTATTTGCCATGGAAAAAATATCTGTAATCACTGCGAGGGGAAAAAGAAAATAAAATGTAAAGCATGCGACGGCCCAGGTTCCAAGGCATCTGAGGGGGAATAAAGATAGCTAACCTCATCAATGCCAAGTGCCCCAACTGCGGAGCGATACTGGAGCTGCCTGCCAACCTGGACAGAGCGTTCTGTGTACACTGCGGGGGAAGTGTGATAATTGCCAAGGATGAGGTCCATTATCACGAGCACCACGGTGGAAAGACAGCCATCGCATGTCCCGAATGCCAGGCCAAGGGGTATTTCATTTGCAGGACGTGCCAGGGTAATGGAAGGTGCAGGGGGTATTTTATAAAATACGCAGCGGCGGGGCCTGAAACCACGCCCTGTCAGAACGGCTGGTGCCCGAAATGCAAGGGCCAGGGCCAGATCTCAAAAGTGGTCTACAAAATCAAGTGTGATTGGTGTAAGGGCTCGAAGGTGTGTCCCACGTGTCGGGGGAAGGCAAAGTGTTTGATGTGCAATGGGACTGGGAAGGTGACGTGTAGAGCGTGTAATGGGACCGGGTTTAAGGTTTATAAGGGGGAATAAGAATTATTGTTGTAATCCGCAATAAGGACATAACTTACTATCGATTGGGATGGCTTTAGAACAACTTGGGCAATATCGTATTTGAGCCTGTGGAGTTATTGGTTGTTGATACGCGGGTTGAACTTGGGGAGGTTGCTGGTATTGTTGCTGATAGGGTTGTTGGTAGGGTTGTTGATATACTGGTGGAGCTTGTTTTTTATTATCATCAACAGATACTCCTACTAATAAAATTATAAATCCAATAATACCGATA
>CBDVCK010000159.1:0-8282 GCA_965372465.1 uncultured Thermoplasmata archaeon
GATCCTGTTTTAACCACAGAAACTCTTAATCTTGGTCAATGGTATTACGTTGTTGCCACTAATACAGAAAATCAGATTAAAATCTATTTAAATGGGGTAGAAAAAGCATCTTTATCTGGCTCTGGATTTAATAATAATAGTTATCACTACAACCTTCAGATAGGTAGAGCAGAAGATGGAGGAACATGGTTCCAACCAGGCGGCGGTGGCTATCCTTCATTTTTCAACGGCAAAATAGACGAAGTAGCAATATACAATAGACCCTTAACCCCAGAAGAAATCTTACAACATTATAGTAAAGGACCTCAGGGTTTGGGATACATTGAACCTGACACTATTCCACCCACAATTTCGACAATCAAGCCTGCTAATGATACAATCAATGTCCCGGTAAATACTTCCATAAAAATTTCTTTCAATGAAATCATGAATAAGTCGTTAACTCAAGATGCATTTTCAATCAATCCCGTGGTTTCTGGAGACATCATCTGGAACGGGGTCACTTTGATCTTTGTTCCTAGTAATATTCTTGATATCTCTACCTTATACATTGTTACCATTGGATCTGGTGCAAAAGATTTAGCTGACAATCCGCTCACTTCCTCTTACAATTTCTCTTTTATCACATCTGCAATTGCTCCACCACCCGGAATGATTTCCTATTGGAATTTTGATGTAGGCAGTGGACCAACTGTAATAGATACTGTTGGAGATGATGATGGAACGATCAATGGGGCAAGCTGGGCGGCTGGCAAAGTTGGAGAAGCATTTAGTTTTGATGGAGTGGATGACTACTTACGAGTTCCGATACCCCATTCGAATTCAATTACGATCGAGGTTTGGGCAAAGTATGACTCACTGCCAGCTACAAATTCGGGGATATTTTGCGCTGGGCCATCTGGTTCAATAACCACTTATGATAAAAAGGTGGGTATCTGGGTTGAAAACACGGGGTATTTGTGGGGAAGAGTCACCCAATCGAATAACGCCATGAAAAACTTCCCAAGAAATAAGCTACTCGATTCGGGCACCTTTTATCACATAGTTCTCACAGCTGATACTTCAAGCGGGGTATGTAAAGAATACGTAAACGGGGTAGAAGTCGGCTTGATAACTTACGATGGGACCATAGGTAGTTTCACTGGGGCAGACATCGGGAGACAAGCTAACGAGGAGTGGGACGGTATCATCGACGAAGTTGCAATATATAATCAAGCTTTAACGGCAGGAGAAATTTTACAACATTATAACAACGGTCTTCAGAATTTGGGATATCTTGAACCTGATACAAATCCACCCATAATTCCTTTTTCATATCCGACCAATGAAGTAACCGATGTCTCAGTTAAAACTTCTATAAGAATTACTTTTAATGAGATCATGAACAAGCCTTTAACACAAAATGCATTTTCGATCAATCCTGTGGTTTCTGGTGATTTCAATTGGTATGGGACCACTATGATTTTTACACCTAGCATTGTTCTAGATTACTCTACTACATATACTATAACCATAGCATCCGATGCTAAAGATATCGCTGACAATCCGCTCACTTCGTCATATAATTTCTCATTTATCACATATACACAGACTCCACCGCCTGGAATGGTTTCATATTGGAAATTTGATGAGGGTGGTGGAACAACTGCAATGGATTCTGTTGGAGATAATGATGGAACAATTCATGGAGCAATATGGACAACAGGTCAGGTTGGAGGTGCTATGAGTTTTGATGGGGTGGATGATTATGTTGATTTTGGAAACAATGCGAGTTTGGATATCACCGGTAATATAACAATCAGCGCATGGATTAAACCAGACGATCTCACATACTTTGGTTCGGGCGGCAACCTTATTATAGGAAAATGGAATGACATCGGCGTAAATCAACGACAGTATGCTCTTGGATTTGTTTATGACGGGGAACCGCGATTTTATATAGGAGCCGGTTCAATCTCAGAACACGATACAATATCGTCATCTATCAAACTTACTGAGGGTGTTTGGTCCCATCTCGTTGGGGTTTATGACGGGAGTTGCTTAAGCATATATTTTAACGGTGTGCAAACAGGCACAAAGATTACTACACAGACAATAACTAGCCAAGCAGTTAATGTTGCTAGTGGAAAACGAAATTTTGGGGATTACGGATCTGAATATTTCGACGGTATCATCGACGAAATAGCAATTTACAATAGGGCACTGACAGCTGATGAGATTGAACAACACTATGAGAACGGACTCAGCGGCCAACATTACCGTTTTCCACTTTGGCATAGTCCTTATGGGAAGATTACTGGTCCTATTAATGCGGTGACCTTCAACTTCCCCGCCGAGATGGATACCACCAGCTTCTCGCTTGAGGACGATATTGTGAGTTTTACCGGTCCTCTGGGGCTAATCGTTTTAAATGGATTCAGTTGGATAGACCCATATACACTTAAAGTAACATTTGAACCCCAATGGGCTACAGGAAATTATGAAATGGTGTTTGGCCCGCAGATCTTGGACTTGGAGGGAAACGCCTTTGATCTGGACCATGACGGCGTGGGTGGAGAACCCATCGACGATGTGTACGAAGCCACATTCATTCTGGATACTCTCGGTCCACGTATTACGAAACATTCACCAGAGGGTGATATTGCTGGAACGATCGACCATGTTGATGTCTGGTTCTCCGAGACGATGAACACGGGCACCTTCAACCTCAATGATATCAGCATTACTGGGCCGATTGGAACTATAACACCAACTGACTTAAAAGAAATAGGATTAAATGCATTTCAAATAACTTTTAATGCACAGACGGCACCCGGTGAATATCATGTCCGAGTAGGTCCGAACATCAAAGACCTAGCTGGTAATCCGATGGATCAGGACCGTGATGGAATATCTGGTGAAACTGCTCAAGACGCGTATGACGCTTCGTTTAACCTTGTTGCTGTGGATCTGGCACTAGATAATGTATTTGTGAGGGAATCAGAGCTATGGGCGGGCGAGCAAGTAGAAATCTCCTGGGATGGATATAACGGCTTCGGAATGCCTTTACTTGGGAACTGGACTGATGCCGTTTACCTGTCAGCAGATAATCAATGGGATATCGATGACGAATTGCTATCCACTGTTCCCCATACTGGAGGACTTGTCCAGGATGAGATATATTCCCAATCCGTAACAGTCCTCATTCCAGGCGAGTTACCAGGAGATTATTATATTATTGTTCGGGCCGACCTATATAACCAAGAAAAGGAAGGTGGCGACGAGGGTAACAACGTCGTGGCTGTTGGACCGATTCCGTTGGATGTCCGGCCCCTTGCGACCGACGGTATAGCTGCCAACGGAATTCTGAGTGATTCGGACCCCTCGAACTATTATGCAGTCTATCTTGATGCTGGTGACAATATGTTGCTCAATCTGGACGGCCATGTCGTAAACGTGGTAAACGAACTATATATAAGTTTGGAGAAAGTTCCTACCAGGTTAGACTATGATTATAAAGCTGCTCCGGCCGGTCAAGACATAACACTTACCGTTCCCAGCATTGCCAGCGGTGGCACGTTTTACATTCTTGTCCATGCAGCGCAGCTCGATTTGGCCACATCCTACGATATCACCGCCGAAGCGATCGAGATCCTTCTGTACGATGTAATGCCGCGTCGTCACGGAAACTTGAAACAGGGCACGTTCACTTTAACTGGACTAGGATTCGACGATAGTACAAACGTTGTTTTCGTTGGTACAGATAGTAGCGAGTGGTCACCAACAGAAGTTCAAGTTCAATCTACCACCGTTATGAGAGTGGACCTTGATCTACCGAATTGGCCAGCGGATGTTTACGATGTCCGGGTCAGCAAACCCAGTGGTGCAGTTGGATTATTAGTGGATGGGCTAACCATTGTTGAGGGGGGTCTGCCGCAACTTGAAACCAATGTGATAGTTCCAAGCAATATGGGCTATCACTGGGCTGCAACGATTTGGGTCGAATATGCCAACACAGGCGATAGTTCGATGCCAGCCCCACTACTAAAACTTCATGGAACAGACGATTCCATCCTTACACAAGATCATTCCCTAGCCGGACGTGGACTGTGGACTTACACACCACCACTGGGCACGAGTGATACCATTCAGTTTATGGCCACCGGCTCCGGTGCCACACCCGGTATCCTTCAACCAGGTGATTCCGGTCGCATCCCGGTTTATTACCTTGGACAGAAACAACCCTGGGATTTTTCAGATAGGGAAATTGAGTTCGAGCTCGGTGTTTTAACCGCTGATAGCACAGAAAATATTGATTGGGTAGCGTTGGAGAACGAAATGAAGCCTGAATCAATGCCGGATGATGCCTGGGCTGCTATCTCAGCTAATCTTGCTGATCAAATTGGCGATACTTGGGGAGATTACGTGACAATGCTCGATGAGAATATGGATTACCTTTACTCTATTGGCCAGGAAGTGACTGATATAGGTTCTTTACTTGCCTTTGAAGTACAACAGGCCTCTGTATTGTGGCCTTATACATACATGGCAGGTAATGTGGATGCATACTCACCCGCTCCTGGAATGCCCCTAGCATTCATTCATACGTACAAACAGTCCATTGAAACCCGGTACATGCTAGGGACGCTGGGTCGAGGGTGGGAGCACAATTGGAACATTTATGTGGAGGAACTTTCAAATGGAGATGTTATCTTACATGGCCCTAACGGGGCTGATCGGTACTTTACAAAAATCGGAAGTACCTACAAAGCAGCCCCAGGAGACTATGGGACACTTACTTTCAGTGCAGGAAAGTTCCGCCTGACCGAGAAAGATGGGATAATATGGCATTTCCGTTCCGACAAATTCCTAGAATATGTTCAGGACACCAATGGCAATCGTATCACCCTTGGCTATACATCATCGCAACTTACAAGCCTTACCCACTCAAACGGCAATCAACTACTTTTTGACTACAACACTGAAGGCCGAATCTGGCATGTAACTGATCCAAGAGGAATTGGGACCGAAGATGATTATGTCACCACTTTCGAGTATGACTCCTCAGGTGAGTACCTCCTTACAGTTACAGCTCCGGATGGTCGAATTACGAGTTATACCTATGAAACAGCGGGAACACTACAACAAAGACATGCATTATTGTCTGTAACATACGTTGATGATACACACGACTACTTCACATATGACCGCCTAGGCCGTTTGATACAAACACACCGTGATGGCGGAGCTGAGACTGTAACCTATGTTTACGATTCTTCTGGAAATGTAACACTTGAGGATGCAACTGGAAGAAAGACCATTCTCTATTTTGGTTTTGGTGGTCAACTAGCTCAAGCACGCGATGGAGAGGGCAATGTCATTGGTTTAGCCTATAATGAGAACTATCAACTAACCGGGCTGGCGGGCGCAAGTAACCAGCAATATGGCTATTCCTACGATTCACAAGGTAATGTGATTAATATAGAAGATCCAGAAAGACAGACCACAGCTTTTACCTACGAACCATCCCTCAATAGGTTATCTTCAATTACCGATGCCCGGGGAAACGGAATGGAGTACTCCTATGATACTTACGGAAATCTGCTTTCAATTACTTATGAAGACGGTACGAGTGAATCCTTCACATATGGCAGCAACGGAAACATCCTTACCTGGACCAATCGACGCGGTGACTCCGTCAGTTATTCATATAATATCCAAGGTCAAATAACTAGCAAGGATTATCCAGATACACCAGGATTCATAGACTTTGAATATACATACAATGAAGCTGGGAATCTTATTTCAACAACCGACTCCCATGGAACGACTACTATGCTATACGATCAGGATACTGATTGGCTAACTCGAATCGATTATCCTAGAGGAAAGTTCTTCATATTTGAATATAACAATGCCGGACAAAGAACGAAACGAACTGACCAGGACGGGAACATTGTTAATTACATCTATGATGTAATTGGTCAGTTAGACCAGATAACAGATACAAGTAATGCTTTAATTGTGGACTATGATTACGACACTTCCGGTCGTTTGATTCTCAAAACCCTCGGTAATAATGTTTACACCACTTACGACTACGATGATGCTGGAAACTTGCTGTCATTAATTAATTATGAATCAACTGATGCGGTTTTATCTAGATTTGATTATATTTACGATGCTTCTGGTCGACGTACTTCAATGACAACACTTGATGGCATTAACACATATGACTATGATCCATTGGGGCAACTTATTAAAGTTACTTATCCAGACAACCACGTAGTTGAGTATGTTTATGATGCTGTTGGGAACCGTATCGAAGTAATAGATGATAATGTCTCAACTGCTTATACGACTAATGAGATGAACCAATACCTCGACGTGGGTGGAGTTACTTACACATACGATGACGATGGGAACATGGTCAGTAAAACAGACGGTGGGGTGACAACGACCTATACATACGATATCGAAAACCACCTTATTGGTGTAACTACTCCAACAGATACATGGGTATACACTTATGACGCCTATGGTAATCGTATTGCTTCTATTCATAATGGTGTGACGATCAGCTACATTATCGATCCGATGGGTTTTGGTAACATTGCTGCCGAATATGATGGCAGCGGAACGCTGATTGCTCGTTATGACCATGGTTTTGGTCTGCTGGCAAGAACCGAACCTAGTGGAGTATCAGCTTTTTATACTTTTGATGCGATTGGCTCTACAAGCGAACTTACTGATTTTAACAGTTTTATTTTGAATAGTTATAGTTATGATCCTTTTGGTATTTCACTCAGCCAATCTGAGACCATATCTAATCCATTTCAATATGTCGGTGAGTACGGTGTAACAAATGAAGCAAATGGGCTAGAATTTATGCGAGCACGTTTTTATGATTCAACGATTGGACGATTCCTTTCTGTGGATCCACTAAGAACAACGAGGGCGGACGAAAATCCTTTTACATACGGTTCTAATGATCCAATCTCTCATATTGATTCAACGGGAAAGGTCTGGTGGGTTCCAGTTGTGATTTATTTTTCTTCACCAGCTGGCCAGGAGTTAGCATCTGGATTTGTAGAAGGATTTTTTTCTGAGTTGACGCAAAGTTACGGTGGCATACCCTCTAGCCCGCACTCTTGGATAGGTAGCCAACTTGGTAAGCTTGCAGGAAAAGGTACACTATGGGCATGGGAGCAGTTTCGGGAGTGGTTTGAACCCCATTACCGTGAGTTCAACGAATGGAGCTCTCAATTGACTGAAGAGATTTCTGAAACTTATTCTGAGGAACCATCGCTACAGATTTGGATGTGGGATTACCCATTACCGGATTCTCATACCAATCCCTCCAGCAGTAGCAATACTAACAAGGCATATTTAATGGACCCCAACGACAAAATTGGGCCCTCTGGCTATGGTGAGGCTAATTTCCTCCCTGAAGAAAACGATCTATTACCATACACGATTCGCTTCGAAAACATACCAGATGCCACAGCCCCCGCACATATTATCAGAATCACAGATACCTTAGATGAGGATTTGGATCTGAGTACATTTGAGCTAACCGAGATTGCCTTCGCTGATCAAGTCATACTTGTTCCCAAGGGACTTAACCACTACGAGACTAGTATAGACATTATAATTGATAACGAGTTCGTCTCTAGCAGTAAAATTCGTTGTGAAATCGATGTATCACTCGACACGGATACTCGTGTTCTCACTTTCGAGATGATAGGTCTCGATCCCCAAACCGGCTGGCTTCCAGAAGACATCCTGCTTGGAATACTTTATCCCAATGATGAAAGCGGTCGCGGTGATGGTTACATTAGCTACATAGTGAGGACAAAAGATGGTTTGCCCAGTGGTACAGAAATCACCAACTTAGCTACTATTTACTTCGACTGGAACGACCCAATAGATACACCACTCGTGCTGAACACGATCGATGCAGGTACACCAGTTACTGAGGTGGAACCCTTACCTGATAGAATAAACGAACTTTCAGCACTTGTCTCATGGACAGGTGAAGATGAAACAGGCGGTTCTGGAATTGCTTCTTTTGATGTCTTCGTTTCGGAGGACAATGGCCCATTTGAGCTGTGGATGGCCGACACTACTGAGACATCAGCCCTGTTTACAGGTGAGGACAAGCACACATATGCATTTTATAGTATAGCAACAGATAATGTCGGTCACACCGAAGAAGCACCCGAGCTCCCCGATACTATAATGATGATATTACTCAATCAACCACCAATCGCAGATGCAGGTGGACCTTACGAAGGCAATGA
>CBDVCK010000160.1:0-8262 GCA_965372465.1 uncultured Thermoplasmata archaeon
AGATGCCAGGTTTCCCATTTCCCCAAATAACGGTTACGGCTGTGGTGTTGTGGAAGCCTTTGGGGCAGTGAAGAGGGCAAGGGATCTGGCACAAACACATATTACCGCACTCCCCGCTGTTCACGAGGGCGATATTATCACCTTCAGTGCAAACACAACCTACACCCGTACATTGTTCACGAACAAGGGCCTGGACGGAATGAGATTGATCGGAGACGACGAGCTATTACTCCAGGTTTCGATTCCCGCAAACTGGAGCATACCCTTTAACATCTCTGTTACCTCCGAAGGGACCATGGAGTACGATGCCATATTTTCAGTGCCTAGATTCGAGGATGGCATGTGGATTATAGAAGCCGAGTTTCACTACGATGAGGATGTGGATGTGCCAACCTATGCAACTCCCATAATCATGTTCCAATCCATGACCCCAACCTTGGATTTTGACACCACTTATCCTATCTTTTACAATATGACCTTAAACGGAGTTAACGGCACACCCACCATAAGAAATATTACAGTAGACAATCAAGACCCGCCTGTAATCTGGATAGACACTCCCTCTGAAAGCGAGAAAGTCTCGGGAATTGTGACCATTGCAGGCTCTGCATACGATCCCGATGTCAATGATGATGTTGAACTGGTTTACATAAAAATACAGGATGAGGATTGGGATATCGCAAACGGTACAAACGACTGGGGATATATATGGAACACCACGGTACTCAACAACGGATGGTATTCCATAAGTGTTGTGGCAAATGATGGAGAGGAAAACTCCACTATGGTGAGCATTTCAGTTGAGCTGGACAACCTGAACCTTCAACCTTCAGCAATAATCGACTCCATCTCTCCCAATCCTGCAAACGAAGGGGAGGATGTATCGTTCTCTGGGCATGGCTCCGATTCCGATGGTTTTATTGTGGAATACGAATGGAAATCCAATATCCAGGGAATATTAAGTACGTCTGATACTTTCTCTTCTACAATTCTCTCTGTTGGAATCCACGAGATCTGGTTCAGGGTCAAGGACAACGATGGAGTGTGGTCCCAGAAAGCCATACTGAACCTTAGAATCAATCAAATCCCCATAGCCCATATAGATTCCATCTCTCCGAATCCAGTAACAGAAGGAGAGCCTGCGAACTTTATTGGGCACGGAAGCGATGACAGGACAATTATTGCCTACAACTGGCGCTCCAGTAATGAGGGGTTCTTATCTGATCTGGCTTCCTTTTCCGGGATATTGTCCCCTGGAGTGCATGAGATATACCTAAGGGTTCAGGATGATGACGGTGTATGGTCCGAAGAGGTTATGCTGTCTCTCAGGGTGAACCAAATCCCCGTTGCCACAATCGACGGCATCTCCCCGAATCCTGCCACCGAGAATGATACAGTGTACTTTTCGGGATATGGAAGCGATGATCAAAGCGTCATAGCCTATGAATGGTCCTCTGATATCGACGGCCTTTTAGATGAAATCGATATCTTCCCTTCTGATTCCCTGTCCGTGGGTGAGCATGTGATATCGTTTAGGGTAAAGGATAACGATAATGTCTGGTCGGAGCATGTCTACCAAAGCCTGCAGATCAAACCTGTTCCCACCGCCTTCATAGATTCCATCTCTCCCAATCCTGCAAACGAAAGCGAGAGCGTGACCTTTGTGGGGTATGGAGAGGATGTTGGAGAGATTATCAACTACAGCTGGAGCTCCTCGATAGACGGGCACCTCAGCAGTGCAGCATCATTTTCCACATCCACTCTCATCCCGGGAATTCACACAATCTACTTCGCAGTTGAAAACGATAATGAAACCTGGTCCGAGGATGTTACAGGGCAGTTGAGAATCAACGGTGAACCCACGGCTTTCATAGACACCATTTATCCGAATCCCGCACTGGAAGGGGAGGAAGTCCATTTTGATGGTCATGGAATAGACGATAATGAGATTATTAATTACAGCTGGCTCTCATCAATCGATGGTTTTCTGGGAAGTATGGCCTATGTTTCATTGGATTCTCTTTCATTGGGCAATCACACAATCCGATTTTCAGTTCAGGACAGCGATTTTATCTGGTCCGATGAGGTATACTTTAATCTTAGAATTCACAAAAGACCAACTGCCGTAATCGATGACATCTCTCCTGCCTTCGTTAATGAGGGGGACGAGGTGTTCTTTGAAGGACACGGAAGCGATGATGGTGGTATCGCAGGCTACGAATGGTCTTCGAGCATCAACGGTACCATCAGCACTGAATCCTCATTTTCAACTTCCGGGCTTTCCATTGGGGAGCACGAGATATCGTTCAGGGTGAGGGATGATGACGGGGTATGGTCCGAATATGATACCTTCTCTATTCGCATCAACCAGATTCCAATAGCTTATATCGATTCGATTTCCCCCGATCCTGCAAACGAAGATCAAAGTGTTTCATTCACGGGACACGGTGCAGATGATAGAGCGATTTCTGGATATTCCTGGCACTCGAGCATAGACGGTTTCATAAGCACTTCGGATTCCTTTTCCACCACATCGCTTGCGGACGGCGTTCATACAATATACTTCAAGGTTAAGGATGACGACGATGTATGGTCAGGTGAGGTTACCTCGACCCTCAGAATCAACAGGATTCCCATAGCATTTATCGATTCCATTGATCCGTTAAAAGCGAACGAAGGGGAGACCATCAGCTTTGATGGGCATGGAGAGGATGACGGCAGCATCATTGCCTACAACTGGACTTCCACAATCGACGGGCATATCTCCACTCAAAAGAGTTTCTCGCTCTCAAGTCTATCGGTTGGAAATCACCTAATCATACTTACGGTAAAGGATAATGATAATACCTGGTCCACAGAGGTAAAAAGGATTCTGCGGGTCAATCAAATCCCTCAGGCCACAATCGATTTCATTGCTCCAAATCCTGCATTAACCAATGATAATATCCGTTTTGAAGGACATGGAGTGGATGATGTGGCCATTGTCGAATACCTCTGGAGCTCCAGCATCGACGGTATTTTTTCCAGCTCAATGAATTTAAACTGGCTCGGCCTTTCTTCCGGCCAGCATCTTATCACGTTCAAGGTTATGGACACGGATGGCATGTGGTCCCAAGAAAAGGAATTTGGCCTCACCATCCATGATAGACCACAGGCCAAGATAAAAGCTATTTTACCTGCAGCACCTAATGAAGGGGATAAAATATCGTTTATAGGGGAAGGTATCGATGACGGTATCATTATGGAGTATAACTGGACCTCAAATATAGACGGTTTTCTTGGCGGCTCCGAGATGTTCGAAACAACTCTCTCTTCTGGGGTACATACGATTTCCCTTACAGTTAAGGATGATATGAATGTGTGGTCAAAGAAGATGGTGAGCACAATACATGTAAACAAGATTCCCGAGGCGTTCATTGACTCTATTTCCCCGAATCCTGCAGAGGAAGGGCAGTTGGTGATACTTTCCGGACACGGTGAGGACGACGGCTTTATCTCTTCCTATGAATGGTCCTCAAGCCTCGACGGTATAATTGGCACTGACAGCCTAATGAGCCTATCCGATATCTCCATTGGAAACCACGATATCCACTTCAAGGTGGAGGATAACGACGGTGCCTGGTCCTCTGAAACGGTTTTAAAATTGACCATTTCGGGTAGGATCAACAAAATCCCCACAGTTGTGCTTATCTCGCCTTTATATGGGGATGTGGTTTCTGATGAAATATTCATTCAGGCCGAGGCCTTTGACGAGGATGGTCAGATTGAGAGCATCGAGGTGAAGGTAGATGACAATAATTGGTTCCAGGTCTCGGATTCGGCCTTTGCCTTTTACCCATTGAAAACCAAGGACATGAGCAAGGGGGACCATGTGGTTTATGTCAGGGCCTATGATGGAGAGAGTTATTCCCAGGAGGAATTCGTGATAGTCAAGGTTGTCCCGGAAGAAGAGGAGGGCGGATTGATGGGAGGGGAAAATCTATTTTTGATCTCCTTTATTGTAGTAATCGTTTTGGTTGTGGCAATCATCCTGTTAATCTGGCTTTCCGGCGGTAGGAGACGGCGCGGGTCCGGCTTCATTCGAATATAAACCATCGTTTTTCTTAAAAAAATAAATTCTGAGAAATCCAAACTCAGAACTGTTGGTGCACGGTATCATCATTATCCAAAAGCAGTGTCAGATAAAAACCTATCCAGGCCACTGTATCGAATCCATCAATTAGGTTGTCAATTCCCCCGGCAACCCTTTCCATCTCCTCCAGGGTATCATCAGGTGTATGATATGCCTCGTACTCACTGGTGCTTGCACCATGGAAGAAGATTATGGGAACCCCTATTTCCTCAAATCTGTAATGATCGCTTCCCCTGTGCGATTCCTCAATCACCCTTACACCGGTTTCTCTGGGATACCCGAGTATCTGGAATGCGGTTTGGTTTGTGAGACGGATGAGCTCTTCGTTCTCGATAACACCGGGGTCGTCATCTGCACCTACGGATGCACGCAGGGCAAAAGGCGCAGGATAGTTTATTCCCGCCATGTCAAAGTTCAGGTATGTCTTTACTTCGACATCATCCGGTATGGTATCCACGAATTTCTGTGCCCCCCACAGACCTTCCTCCTCCCCTGCCCAAAGGCAAAAAACTATGGTCTTGTTGGTGGAAATCTGGGAAATCCCTTTCGCTATTTCCAGGACAAGGGTTGTACCTGCTGTGTTGTCATAAGCACCTTCCATGGTTTCCCAGGACATATCGTAATGTCCCCCCAGAACTATCCATTCCTTGGTGTTCTCGCCCCAGTGGTATGCAACCACATTCCAGATAAAGGCACCCACCGCCTTTCTTATGGGATTGTCCCCTGACGGGGGAAGGCCGTACCTCACCACTTCTGCCTCCAAACCGTAACTTCGGAAAACATCCCGGAAATACAGGGCTCCGTTAAGAAGTTGAGGGTGGGTCGTAACACGATGCGCTATTCCGTTGGATTCATCTGTGACATAACCCATTCTTTCATAAATCTGCTCCCCTGACACAAAAGGATTGAGCCCCTGGGTCACAATTATATTGAACGTTTTTGAGGATTTGCCGTTCTCCACCTTTATATTGATGCTGTCCACTCCGGGAGGAATTACGGCCTGGAACGAAAATTCCCCACCTTTAAAACTTAAATTTTGCATGTCGTATACTCTTCCCTCCATCATGGGGATTGTGTTGTTTGGAAGTCGGATCATTCCTTTGTTTCCGCTGATTTTTGCCTTGAAAATCGTGGTTTCACCTGATTGGACCTCCAGAGGTGTGAGTTCTATTTTGTTGGTATTTCCCAGAAAAGCAGGGGTATTAAGGAGTAAGAAAAAGAAAATGGGCAGCAATAAGAATAACACTATCAATATGGCTTTTTCCCTTGTGGTAAATTTCTTTGTGAGCATCTGAAACAATGGTAATATGGTATTGGATATAAAAATATGTTACGTTTGGACTCATTTGGTTTTTTGGTGCCAAGAAATTATTAAATAATCAAAGCGAGTTAGGGCAGGAGATTCATATGGCGGATATCAAGATCACAATGATTGGAATGGGTTACGTTGGCCTTGTAACGGGAGCGGCCTTTGCAAAGCATGGCTTTGACACCACTTGTACAACCACAACTCCTTCCAAGGCCGAGAATTTGAATTCGGGTATCACTCCCTTCTACGAACCTGGTTTGGATGAACTTGTAAAAGAAGGCGTTGATAGAGGGTTGTTTCACGGATCAACAGACAATATAGCATGTGTAAAAGATAGTGATATCTCCTTCATCTGCGTTGGCACACCTTCTCTTCCCGACGGTTCAATAGATTTGGATCATATAGAAAAAGCAGCCGCTGATATCGGAACTGCCCTTAAAGAGATGGATAACTATCATGTAGTAGTTGCAAAAAGCACTATTGTACCTTCCACAACGGATTCACTGATCCTCCCTATACTTGAAAAGAATTCGCAGAAAAAGGTAGGTGAGGATTTCGGCCTGTGCATGAACCCGGAATTTCTCAGGGAAGGAGCCGCCTTACACGATAGCCTCCATCCTGACAGAATCGTGGTTGGGGGTTACGATCAAAGGAGCATCGATTTTTTAATGAAAGTGTATGAGGGTTTCGACTGCCCGAAGTTCAAAACCGATCTGAGAACCGCTGAGATGGTCAAGTACGGCGCCAACTGTCTGCTTGCCACCAAGATTACCTTTGCAAACGAATTCGCAAACATCTGCGAGTTCTTTGGTGTGGATGTATACGAGATGATGAAGGGGGTGGGCATGGATTTCAGAATCAATCCCGCCTTCCTTAATGCAGGAGCGGGATACGGGGGCTCGTGTTTCCCAAAGGATGTTAACGCAATTAATGCAGCGTCCATTAGCAAGGGATACAAACCGAGAATCCTGCAAGCTGTGCTTGATGTGAATGAAACCCAACCGCTAAGGGTTGTAGAGCTTGCAGAAAAAAAGGCACAAGGATTGAAAAACAAACGCGTAGCCCTTTTGGGACTTTCCTTCAAGCCCGATACCGACGATGTCAGGTACACCAGGGCATTGCCTATCGCAGAGACGCTCATTGAAAAAGGGGCATCTGTTGTGGCTTATGATCCTAAAGCAATTGAAAACTTCAAGAAACTCACTGACAAACCCATAACCTACGTTTCCACTGCAAAGGAGGCTCTGAAGGACGCGGATGTTTGCATAATTCAAAGCGATTGGGCCGAATTCAAAAAGCTTACGGCCCGGGACTTCAAAGACCTAATGAAAAAACCCATTCTTATAGACGGTAGAAGGTCCTTTGATCCCAGGGAATTGATAAAAGAAGGCGTGTCATATTTGGGTATAGGATGGAAAAACCAGTAATTCTTCGGGAAAATTTAAATTCAATGAGGTAATTGGGCGGAATGATAATATGAAAAAAGACCTGATGGAGATCATATGTTGTCCCACATGCAAAGGAGATCTTTCTCTATCTGTAGATTCAGAGGAAGAAAACGATATAATCGAAGGAAAACTGACCTGCGGAAATTGTAAAGTGGACTATCCTATTGCGGAGGGGATACCGAATCTCTTACCAAAAAATATCAAATAGCCCGAAAAACGCCGTAAAAAGCGATTTTTTCGTGCAGATTTGATTAAATTATCATTCCTAAAACTTAAATATAAGTTAGTATATTGAGACATGGGTTGGGAAAATGCCTACGAACGAAATCTCCGTAATTTTACCTGCTTTAGACGAAGAATTGACAATAGGCAAGGTAATTGACGGAATACCTGTTAGTCAACTCAGGGAAAAAGGCTACGAAATCGACATCATGGTTGTGGATGGCCACAGCACCGATAACACCCAAGAGATTGCCCTCAAGAAGGGCGCTCGACTGATCTTACAAGAGGGACGGGGGAAAGGCTTAGGTATGAAGGCTGCTTTTAAGGCGTCCAGGGGAAAATATTTGTTTATGATGGATTCGGATGACACCTATCCGGGTTATCACATCCTGGAGATGCTGCCTCTATTGGAATCCGGTAACTTTGATGTTGTGCTGGGATCGAGACTGTCCGGAAATATCATGCCCGGTGCAATGTCGCAATTGAACATGATGGGCAACAGATTCCTCACTGGAACTGCGAATCTATTGTTCCCTAATGGCCATAAGGTTACCGATCTATGTACAGGCATGTGGGGATTTCATCACGATGTGGTAAAAAAACTTGAACTGGAATCCAAACATTTCGATGTCGAGGCAGAGATGTACGCAAAATGCGTTAAAATGGGATGCAAGATAGGCGAGATCCCAATCGAATACAGAAAGAGGATCGCCCCATCTAAACTCAGTTCAATAAAGCATGGTTTCTCTATCGCATCAAGACTTCTGAAGGAAAAGTTCTGAACAACCTTTTTTTCGGGTTGTTTGGAAGCTGGGGGGATATTGCCGTTCTATTTTGATAAAATGAGTTATTTTTCTATATGATTTGTTTTTTACGGTGCGGATGCATTAAGATTCAATCCTTTCCCGCAATAGGGACATTGTCTTGCATCGGGAGGAATCTGTTTTCCGCAGCCCTGGCAGTATGTGATTTGCTCCTTTGGAGGTTGGGCTTGCTGTGGTGGATATGAGCGCGGGGGATACTCCCTTTGAGCATACGGGGATTGGCCCGGCTGTTGATGCATGTATGGAGGCGGCCCCTGAGATTTCTCTGGCCCTGGAAAAAGCAGCATAAAGATTATCCCGCTTGACAGACAGGATATATTTACAGAT
>CBDVCK010000161.1:0-8258 GCA_965372465.1 uncultured Thermoplasmata archaeon
GGATAAAATTTTTTATAATCGGTATGTCCATCCAAAAATTTAAATATCATATGTCCTATTTATGGGTCATATGTCCTAAAAATAGGATGATATCATGAAGCTGCATCACCTCCTGGATGATATATTCGGTTCTAGATCTAAGGTCAGGATACTTCGAGTAATGTTCAGATATCCGGAAAGGGAATTCACGGAAAGGGAGATCGCACGGATGATAGGAATGAGCCAAAACACAGTCAACAAAGCATTGGATGACCTCAAGAAGACCAATATTATTTCGTATCGAAGAATAGGAAGGGCAAATGCACATATTATCAATAAGAATTCGGTTCTCTTTTCTTTCCTTCAGAAAAGTTATACAAGTGAGAGAAAAATAAGAGAAGACCTGATCAAAAGGTTGAAAGCTGCCACAAGCTCCTTTATATCTTGCATTCTTTTCGGAAGTTTTGCACAAAATTCTGAAGGTTATGACAGTGATTTGGACTTGTTGGCAATTGTAAAAGACAAAAGGAAAGCGAAATCCGAATTTGATAAACTGGAGGATGATCTGTTGAGGCAATACAACATTTCAATTTCTTTAGTTTTACTCACCCCCCATGAATTGATTAATAAATGGAATGCGCCATATATGAAAGAAGCAAGAAAAAACCATGTAGTAATTAGTGGTAAATCGCTTGAGGAATTATATGGCGAAAGGGACAAGAACCAGGGCGGTTAAAAGAGATTTATACAAGAATTATTTGAAGAAAGCCCGGGAGTTTTATAGAGGGATGGAACATTCGTTTGATGTCCAGGATTGGAATGCATGCGTTGTGAATGCAATTCATTGTGCAATAGCAAGTGCAGATGCAATGACAGTATTCTATCTTGGGTTAAGACATGCAGGTGATAGACATTATGATGTCCTACCTATCCTCCAAGAAATCGAATTCGATCCTAAAGAAATCCAATCCAAAAACAGGCAGCTATACTCCTTGTTATTAATAAAGAACCAAGCTGAATACGAGGATCGGCTAATGAGAAAATCTGATGCAGAAAATGCAATGAAAGCCGCAACGAGATTTTATGAATGGGTTGAAGAAAAAGTAGACTAAGAAGTGGAATCCGCGCTTTGTGTTATCTCAGGGGCAACCTCGACAACCTCTTCGGTGGCCACAGTCTCAACCACTGGCTCCACCTCCACAACCTTTGAGGAGCGAAATTTGAAGAAGTATACAAAGACAGCTACCGCAAGAATCAGAATGGACAGTATTACAAACAACCACGTATAATCAGGTGCCTCTGCTTTTTCCTCGACAAAGAGCACGATGGATGTCGAATCCCTCATGTCATCCCTGTTTATCACCTTGAGCGAAATTTTGTATTCCCCGCTTTCATTGTACGTGTGCTCGGCTTCCATACCGGTTGCATTTGTTTCGTCTCCCCAGTCCCAGAGGTATTCCACTATTCCGCCGCCGCCTTGATCAAATGACCTTGAGGCATCCACTGTCACTGTGAGACCCTCGGTTGTGTTGTCAAATCGAGCCACAGGTCCAACATTCTCCAGAAGAAAGGGCCCTTCAAGCTGTTTTCCGAACATGACCCATGATCCTCTCTGGTTCAGGCCGTCGGCCCCGTCCATACCGAATGTCACTATCATCCGTCCCTTCTCATCCACATCGTTTGTGAAAAAATCACCCAGATCCCTGTCTGATTCTCCTCCGAGTCCTCCCGTGCTTATGGTTCCAGAATGTACGTAGTCAAGTATTGGGGTTATGACAAAGGAAACGTTCTCTGAAAGCGCATTTATGGTAATTGCTGCCTGGACGCTCCAGTTGACTGAATCATCTTTCGCATCCGAGGTACCCTCGTCATCAGGAGTATCGTACCATACCAGGGCAGCCCTCCCGGGATCACCTGCAACGACCCAGGGAAGAACCCGGGTTCCAATTGTATCGGTAACCTGGGTAATGTTCCAGGAAGCACCCTTGTCCTGGGATACTCCAAGATAAATATTCTCCTGATTCGACCATGTGAGATAGACGTTGCCCGCATCATCGCAATCGGCTGCAATGAAGATGTTCTGGATATCATCGCTTTGAGATAGAACCACGTGTCGTGAAAATGAATTGGCTCCATCTGTGGAGACGTACATTATAATATCGTTTCCGTTCTCTTCATTAGGCAGATAAATTGTTCCGTCATGCTCATCCACAGCAAAGTAATCCCTTGATCCTGTCACCGTGGAGACAGGCATGCGGTTGTTGCCCATGACCCATACAAGGCCCTGGCTGGTCCAGCTTGAGCGCTGTATAACAAGGCCCTGGGGAATGTCATTGTATATCAGATAAACTGACTCGGCCTGCATTCCGGGAAGCGGATTTATGGTGGGTCCCATGCGCAGCCACTGTCGATCTCCAAGCCATGTGACTGTTGCAAGGGGATTGCGTATCCAGGTTTCGCCGCCGTCTTTTGATGTGTCGATTGTGGAGGTCAAGAGGTACAGGTCGGTATAGTAGATGGTGCCGTCCTTGGCAATAACAGTGTACGAATCCCCCGAGCCAAGGGCGTTTCTTCCGTACGGGTGCGCCTCCCATGAAAAACCGCCATCCTTTGAAATCCAGAAATTGCCGCTCTGTCCTCCGCCAAGACCTGTGGGTGAATCGATGTAGTACCATTCGTTCCCGTCGATTCCCGGCCCTGCAATGATGTGGGGCTCGAATCCCTCGCCTTCCGAACCTTCCAGTGCTCCCACAAAAAAGTCAAGTCTTTGATACGTGTTTCTGGATATGGGGAAATCCCCCTCCTCCTCCTGGGACTGGCTCTTAAAAGGTATCATAATGGTTACTAAAACTAGCAATAAAATCGTTATTGTCGCGAAAATTCTTCTCATATCTTATGGTCCCCAGTAATCCGCCTTGTGAGAATATCTCATTTGATAAGTCATCTTGTGGCATACTATAATTGTATTGGCCCTATTTAAGATTTCAGCCATTTTCCCCATAAAAACACTAGAATAGGTAAAGGCCTTCAAACATGATGTGGAGGGATTTGATGTTATTATTAGAGAGCAGTTTGAAGTTATATCAGGGGTTTTAATCTTTATCCTCCTCGATCTCCTCAAAAGTAACTTCCTTATCTGAATCTTGTTGGGGTGGAATTAGGTTCTGAGACCCCATTGTGATCTCACCGCCGCATGAAGGACAACTGACCATAAGGGTATTTTCCTGGGCTGTAAATGGTTTTCTGCAATGAGGGCAGTAATAGGTTAGGGCCTGTGATTGGGTAGATTGGTCTTGTTCCTTTTGGTCAGGATGTATTTCGTCTCCTTCTTCCTTATCCTCTTCGATCTCTTCAAAAGTGAGTTCACTTTCGGTATCTTGCAGTTCCAAAGATTGGTCACTGGATTCAATTGAAGCCTTATCGGGAAAGGAGGGACATTTGATCATGAGCATATGCCCTGAGATTTGTGCAATAAACGGTTTTCCACAATGTGGGCAGTAATATGTGGAATCCTCCTGTTTAGAAGGTTGGGGTTGGGGTTGTGAAGTAGGCTTACGGTGTTGCGGATGAGGTGCTGGTTGTTGAGCGGGTTGAGAGTATTGCTTTTGGGTTGTTTGTGATTGTTGAACCGGTTGAGGGTATTGTTGCGGGGTTATGTGTGGTTGCTGGGAAGTTTGTGGGTACTGCGGCTGTTGTATCTGCGGTTTTTGATTTGGGTGAGGATATTGGGGTGATTGTTGTCCTTGGGAAGGTTGAGGATATTGTTGTTGGGTTGTTTGTTGTTGAGCGGATAGGTGATATTGTTGGCCTGGTGATGGTTGTCGTCTAAGCTTCATGCCCTCTCCGAATGCAGCTTTTACAGGTGCTGTGAACAGATATGCTATGATTATCAGATAAATTAAAATCGGAATTGATTGGCAGATTAATAACAATGTACCGATTTGCAAGGCAGCTCCTTCACCTTCGATTGCTTCAACACTTGCTACCGCTATTCCCACGGAAACCAGAGCCATTACAATACTCGATATCGCCACTATAATTGCTAGGGTTCTTGCAATAGGTTTGAGGATAAGAAGTCCGAAGGCAACGATAATTGCAAGTACCCCCAAGATCATATTTATTGCATATGTTGCCATAAAAGCCGGAGCCAAAGCCCAGTAAAGCGGTGCAAATTCACTGGTTAAGGTTACAAAACCGCTATATATATTCCAACCACCACTGAGAAAAAACAAAAATGCAATTATTATAATCCCCGCAGGCATTTTTCTTTTCAGTGGCGTACCGTATCCGGGCAGTGGCTGACCAGGAGGTTGTTGAAAAGGAGATGAAGTTGCGAAAGGTTGGCTTTGTCGAGGATCAACTGTGACTTGCCTGTTGCAAGAAGGACAGCTGACTGTAACCGTCTTTTCAGAGACATGTACAGTAAATGGTTTTCTACAGTAGGGGCAGTTGTAAGTGATGGTTTCGGATTGGGAAGTGGAGGATTGTTGCTCAGGGGATTGGTGGGTTTGGATATTTTTTCCCATCATAATCAAAATAACTAAAACGATTATAACTGTCAATGTGGTTATCAAAATGATCATAAACCAACCTTCCTTCAATCTCAAATGGGGTTAATTATTATTAACCTTTTCCTTGTTTTTTGGCACTTAAAACCCAAAAATACCGATATTTTGTGAATTTTCTTAAACCGGTTATGCATACTGATTAATATATTGACATTAAAGGCTCAAAACCGTTGAATGTAAGAAAAATAATCAAAAATGACATTCATCCATAATCCAAATCAACTATTTACAAGATATCAAGCCGCACAAACTCCCTTAAAACCGCGGTTAATGACAAAATCTCTAAGAAGCTTCTGGTTCCCACGAGCCCGAACCACATGGTCCTCAAATCCCTTGGCTATTTTTTCCCTTTGCAATTTTGGATTTTCAAATAAACCATCCACTTTATCCTTCACAGCTTCCCACATATTGCGTGAACCCTGCTCTATATAATAATCATCAAAAAGAAAAAGATCCTTGTAAAGTCTTAGAAGTCTTGTATCATGGCCAAGGGCGATCTGGGGAACCTTTGCGGAAAGGGACAGAACAGAAGCATGGTACCGGGACGTTACAAGCAGATCCAGATTCTTCAGTATACCGGTCATCTGGGACGCATTATATTCCCTAGATGAAAATATGCGGGCGCGTTTCGGATTAAGCATCCTTTTATGGATTTCTTGTGCAATGGGTTCATCCAGCATCTCCATGCATATGAGTGCAATGGATTTATCATATTTTTCAATGATTCTATCGGCTTCTTTTGCCCATCCTTTGATCAGTTCCTCCCTTGCTGAACTCCGGTTTTTGGAATGTGAGAAATAATAGGGCCATCTGTAGCAGTATTTCTTTCGACCCCAGGGACGTGGCACCACTGGCCACAGATGAAAGTCCAGAGGAGAAAATCCAACGACACCGTATTTAGCCTCACTCCAAGTCCGATTCAGTATATCCTCGTCTTGTGGATTCGATTTGAAAGTAAAGGCGCAGTCAGCGGTAACGGAAATTGGTGCGGAAACTCCAAGAGATTCCAGGTGTGTTTTTGTTGATTGTGTTCGAGTTATGATCAAATCCGTTTTGCTTGCCACACGCCGCACCCTGCGCTTGTTGGCAGGGGATAGTTTACCTGAATCAACTGCATAAGCCAGGGATGGTTTATCATATCTGTGAGCAAATTTGGAGGCACACAAAAAGGACCAGAGTAAAGGAGAGGCCCAGCTGTCCATGTAACAGCTTCCTTCCACGAGAATCACGATATCATGCTTCTTTACTACCTTGCGCAGGAACATATAGTAAATAGGGGGCATACGCTTGATGTGCTGGTTGGGTCCTTCTTTCAGATAGCGTCTTAAATAGGTTGGATTGAGGCTGGGGACGGTTATGTTGGCAGCTTCACCAAAAACTGCGCGTATATCCTCGATGATTGCGAGTAACCGGGCTTCGGAGCCTGTGTTGTTGGATCCATTGTATCCCATGAGTAGGATTTTGGGTTTCTTTTTATTGGAATACTGGCCATTTGAGGAGCTCATCATTTAATAATAAAGGGTTACAAGATATATATTTATTTTTAAAATTATCAAACCTACTTTTTATAATGGTTCTATTCTTTGCTCTTTTTCAGTGCCTTCTCCGCGTGCTTGCGTTTCTCTTTTTCCTTTTGCAGCTCGGCTGTGCGCTCCTCCAATGACCTTTCCAGTTGGGTATTGTGTTTCTTCAGTTCTTCTTCCGCATGCTTTCGTTTGGTGATGTCCCTTATTATGCCTACGGAACCGTTGACTTTCCCTTCCGCATCTTTTAAGAGAGATATGCTGACCTCCAATGTTTTCATGTTGCCGTCCTTGAGAACTGCTTCGATCTCCTGATTTTTTAATTCTCCTTTTTCCAGCAGCTCCTCCATAAGTGCCAAGGCTTTCTCATGGGATCCTGGAAGGAGAAAATCAAATGAGCTTTTTCCCAAAAGTTCCTCTTTATCCTCTATACCATACAATTTCAGGGTTGCTTCATTGACATCCACTATATTTCCGTCGATATCACAGATTATGATGCAGTCAGTTGACATTCTCATGGCGCTGGCCAGACGCATTATTTCGGATTCCGCCTTCTTGCGCTCGGTGATATTGCGGGCAACCATGGTGTAACCTGCAAAATTTCCTGCATTATCTTTTCGCGTGGAGACCTTAGCGCTGAACCACATCCTCTTGCCGCCTATGATCAAGGGGTAATCAAATTGCTGGACCTCTTGGGTTTCTGCCAGCGCTTTTTCGGCGTTCTCCATCAACTCCACAATGTCAGCAGGCATTATGTCCCTGTAGGATTTCCCCAGAAACTCCATGGGAGCTACATACATATCTGACATCTTCGAGGGCTGGAAATAGTCCAGAAAAAAACCGTTTTTATCCAACACGAAGACCAGATCGTCAAGTGATGAAAATATGGTCTTTAACCGCTCTTCGCTCTCACGTAGTGCCTCCTCCATCTGTTTGCGTTCTGTTATGTTTCTTGCGATAATTCCGAGTCCTTCACCAACTTTGAAGGCTTTCAAGGACAGGTACTGCTCGCCAAAGCTGGGATGAAGAACAAAATCATCTGCATTGAAGGGTCTTCCCTTTTTTATAACCTCCATGTACCTTTCGTACATGCCGGATTCCTTTATCTGAGGCACCAACTCTGCAATATTTTTTCCTTTTATGTCGTTTTTCCTGGTTCCAAAGGGAAACATAGTCTTCAATCCTACTCTATTGATCTCAACAAAGTTCAAGTCCTTGTCGAGAAGGGCAAAAAGGTCGGGAGCCGATTCCATAAAGGCAATTAATCTCTCCTCGCTCTTTCGAAGTGCCTCCTCCGAACGTTGGCGCTCTGTTATGTCCCTTATGAATACCAGATCTGCAGGCTTGCCCTCATACTCGATGATGGTTGCGCTCACCTCCACAGGCACAGTGCTGCTGTCCTTCTTGTTGAGTGATACCTCGTAAATGCCTGGAACCTCCAATCCCGCCATGCGATCGGCATATCTTTTTTTAACAAGCTCCAGGCTCTCTGGTGCCACCCAGGTCAAAAAATCGCTGCCTATCATCTCCTCATAGGTGGAACCCACCATGGCCATGGATGCCCTGTTTACGAATTTCAAAACCCCGTCCTGGATGATGATGACACCGTCCTTGGAGTTTTCCACCAGGGCAACGTACTTCTTCTCGCTCTCCCGCAGTGCCTCCTGTGTTTTCTTGCGTTCCGCGATTTCTTTTTTCAATTCTGCGGAGTGCTTCTCGATTAGTTCCTCGAGATGGTTTTGCTGCTCCTTTGATTCCCCATCTCTATTCTCAGATAAAGAGTATCTACCTTGATTGAGCTCGTCTTCTTCCATTCTCGCACTCCTTGGAATTCTGGACTATCTGATATTCTAAATAGTCTCACAGTGTCAAGGGCCCATTCCGCATCTGCCTGGGATGGGTGAAATGTGAAGTAACTATCCTGGTGCCTCCCCAGAATCTCTGTGGCTTGATATAAATAGTCAGATGTTACCTACTTCCATTTCTTTGCGTTTGATTCTCCTGCCTTCCTTAGGGCTGATAAGTAAATCGATATATGATTATATAAGAGTTTCGAGGTGATGTTTGAAACTGAGTGTTATTATCGAATAATAGAATGGGTGTATTTTGAGAAAAATGTGTATTTACTTTGTGATTTAATAAAACAATTCGTCCTAATTCCACAACCCTTGGGTTTGTGGATACAGGA
>CBDVCK010000162.1:0-8255 GCA_965372465.1 uncultured Thermoplasmata archaeon
GACCGATATTCCTTGTACCGGTGGAACAGCTGAGGAGATCGTGGCCCATGAGGTAACAACGAATGTCACTACCGTGAGTATTGATGGCTCAATCGCCGAGATAATCATAGATGGCCCTGATGCTTTGGCTGTCGTGAACCTTACCTATGATAATCTTATCATGTGCGCGGTTTCTGAGCCAACAGGCTATAAAGGCAGAGTGGCTGGTTTTGTTGACGTAGACACCATGGATGACGATGGAATACGTGCAGGGGACAATCTCCAACTTGCTGAGAACATAATAGTATGGGTCGGGGCTATAGCTACAGCCAACCTTGCACCGACATCCCTTGGCATCACCCCGGAATCCAATGAGGTTCCGCGGGATGCATCTATTTACATCTATGCAGACGCTGAGGATACTGAGGATACGGAAGATAAACTAACGCTCCACTTTGAATATAAAGCCCCATCCTCAGGTACCTGGGAGACTGCTTATCTCTTCACATACACTGCCGGGCACTGGCGCATCATCTTCTCACCGCTAGTTGACGCAGAATTAGGGTTCTACGACTTCAGGGTGCAATTCGAGGATACGAAAGGCGTGCTAAGCAACTACAGCTTCGCTAACGACAGCGTTGAGGTAAAGAACAATCTTCCAGAGGCTCAAGATATCACTTTGGAGAGCAACACCGTGATCAGAACTCAATCTATCAATATCTCCGCTAATGCCTCTGATGTGGAGAATTCTGAGGATCTGCTGACACCAGAGTTCCAACATAGGAACGAAACAGGCTCGTGGGAGAACACCTATTTCACAGGCATAGCTACTTATACCGGTGCCTTTTGGAAAATAGAATTCATACCTCCTCCCGAGGCGTTGCTTGGCTATTACGATTTCAGGGTCAGGTTTAGGGACCAAGATGGTAATTATGGTGAATGGTTTTATTTGGATGACAGTTTGGAGGTGCAAAATAATCCACCTGAGGTAATAGATATATCCACACCATCTCCATCCGTTCTTAGAGGCGAAACGATATTCATATACAGCAACGCTACGGATGTCGAAGATGATAATAAGACTCAATTAATTCCCACCATCCTATGCAAATCCCAGAGCGGAGGATGGACGGATATATATTTCTCAGATCTAGTTTACGATACAAATGTTAATGCTTGGCGCATGAACTTCACGCCTGCGGTGAGCGCTGACTTGGGCACTTACGACTTCCAGGTAATATTCACAGATTCTGATTTCGGAATTAGCGACCCCGTGACCTTCGATGATCTGGTGGTGGTTTTAAACTCGGCTCCAATTGCTGACAATATAACGGTCCCATCCTCGGCCTATAGAGAGGAGGAGGATGTGTATATATATGCCAATGCAACAGATACTGAGGATGCTGAATCGATCCTCATACCCAACTTTGAATCCAAAGCCCCAAGTTCAGTTTGGGAGGACACATTATTTTCGAATCAACATTACGATGATGGACATTGGATTGTTACCTTCAAGCCACCGATAACTGCAACTCTAGGTCCATATGAGATCAGGGTACGATTCGAGGATTGGAACGGTGCTTTCAGTGATTGGATCTCAGGATCAGATAGCTTAGAGGTTTTAAATAATCCGCCAACTGCCGTTGATTTAAACACATCCGCCTCGACCCTATATAGAACAGAAAGTATAACGATTAAAGTCAAAGGCAGCGATGTGGAGGATGCCAATTCAGATTTGGTGCCCACATTCCAGTACAAACATTCCTCAAACACCTCATGGCAGAGCCAATACCTATCCGATGCCCAGTATATACATACAGGAGATTGGGCAGCAGAATTCACACCTTCCGATGGGGCGTTATTGGGCACTTACGATTTCAGGGTGAGGTTCAGGGATACTGATGGCGACTATAGCGCATGGGAGTATAAAAACAGCAGCGTTGAGATACAGAGCAACCTACCAACCGCTTTGGACATCACACTCTTAGATACCAATGTTCTGAGGGGAGAGACTTTGTATATTTTCGCCAATGGTGAGGATTATGAGGATGCAGAGAGCGCTCTGACCGCACATTTCGAGTATAAGGGTCCCACAGGTGACTCTTGGGAAAACACGTCTTTGGGTTCCCCAGTATATATTGATAACCAGTGGAGAACAACTTTCACACCGCCTACAACCGCATCTTTAGGAACCTACACCTTTAGGGTTAGATTCAACGATAGTGATGGAGGGAACAGCGATTGGGTAAATGACAGCATAGAGATTGAAAACAATCCTCCCAAGGCGGAGATCCTTACTGAAGGATTGCAAGATAATCTGACCGTGACTTTCTCTGCATCAGTATTTGATATCGAGGGCTCGGATCTGAGCTTTAGATGGGATTTCGGTGATGGCCAGATTTCAACTGAGGAGAACCCAACGCATACTTATGAAGAACCAGGCACATACAATGTTACCCTCAACGTAACTGACAGCGATGGCGGTGAAACGATATATGAGACAACTATTGTGGTAGAGTTTGGTGATGAAGGCGATGAGGACGAAGGCGAGGGATTTGGCCTGATGCTGCTTCTCATCATAATCTTACCTATAATCATAGTGGTGATAATTGCAGTTATGCTTCTATCTAAAAGAAGAAAGAAAGAAGCTATTCCGCCTGAGGTACCGCCAGAGGAAGAGGTCATTGAATTCGAAGAGGTACCCCCAAAACCACCTGCCCCACCAGAAGCACCACAAAAGGAGGCGCCACCATCAGAGGGGGAGGCCAAGGAGGAAGAATCCGAAGAGGTACCGCCAAAGCCACCTGCCCCACCAGAAGCACCACAAAAGGAGGCGCCACCATCAGAGGGGGAGGCCAAGGAGGAAGAATCCGAAGAGGTACCGCCAAAATCGCCTACCCCACCAGAAGCATCGCCAAAGAAGGCGCCACCACCTTCTGAGATGCCTGAAGCTAAAGAGCCAGAACCGACCAAGGAGATTAAAAAGAAGAAACTACCACCGGCACATTCTCAACATGTAACAAAGGACACAGAAGATAAGGACGTAGAAGAGGAACCTTAGCTGAGAAAAACTATATATTGAGGCGATGATATGAAAAATAAACGGAAATTTATAGGAACTTGGTCTATTTTTGTAGCGATACTTATGATGAGCGTTTTTTTTGCTGATCTTACGGGAAACTCGCCCTCTCTAAAGCCCTCAGAGGAACCGGCTTTAGATGGCACCAATGACGAAGATATAAGCTTACAACCTAGAGGCACCAGAGGTGTAGAAAGCTATGATTGGCCGATGTTCTGTCAGAATTCCCAAAGAACTGGTGTTGCGGATCCTATACTCACGGCCCCGGACACATCCGATGTTGCATGGACCTTTTTGGCTGGTTCGCAAATCGAGTCTTCTCCTGCGGTTGTGGGAGATATGATCTTCTTTGGCACAGAATACGGCAATTCGGATGAGGATTGCACGTTCTACGGCCTAAACGAAACCTCGGGCATGTATTGGAGCTATACCGATGAAAACTATAACCAGGAGTTCGGCTCATCTCCATCAGTTGCGGAAGTGCCTCCCTATGGTCTCATGGTCTTCGTGGGCTCAGGTCCGTTCTCTCCGTTCTTTATCTATGGCTTCGATGCAACACCGGATGACAACAACGACGGCTATGTCGATGATCTTGACAATGATGAAGGTATGGATGATCCTTTATATTCCGATTATGATATAATCTGGAGAAAAAGCGTGGGCGCCTCAATGGGTTGGTCATCTCCTCTCGTTGAGTATATCGACGGAAGCTATGTGTTGTATATAGGCAGTGGCAGCACCATATACGCAATCGATGCGGTTGATGGCGCGACAATCTGGACTTTTACGAGTAGTGTGGGTGGTTTTACTTATTGTTCCCCTGCCCTCGGCTATGACAACTCAGGCAACCCGCTCATCTACGCGTTCGACGATGACGGAATGTTATATAGTCTGGATGCTGTCGGTATGGGAGGCAGCACAACCGTAAATTGGCAGTACAACTTCGGAGAATGGACCAGAAGCTCGCCTGTTGTTGCAGATGATAGGGTCTTTGCTGCTAGCTGGAGCAGCGGGAAGCTCATATGCTTCGACGCTACACCGGATGATCTCCCGATCCCTATTGATGAAGGAATGCCCGATCCCCCAGGGTCACAGTATGACATAATATGGCAGTACACCATAGGAAACTACGTTGCAGTGACACCTGCAGTGCATAATGGCAAGGTGTTTGTTGGTTCGTACAACCATCATCTTTACGCGTTTGATGAGGCTGTAGACTCGCCAACAACCTCTATCATATGGGATTTTGCGCTCGACGATTTTTATTGGTCCTCTCCCGCGGTAGCTGACGGAAAGGTATTCATCGGAGTGAGAGCAGATTACTCAGACCCGGAAAATCAAGGCGTTCTTGCCGTGGATGAGGAGGGCAACGGGAATGGCACAACCGACCAGATATGGTTCTACCCAACAAGTGGGCATGTGGTTTCTTCTCCAGCAGTTGCTAACGGAAAGGTATACATAGGTTGTAGGAACAAAAAATTTTACGCTTTTGGCACTGGTGGCTATGTAAACCAAAAACCATATCCTCCAAAGCTTTACAGCCCAGAGAATAACGAGATAGTCACGGCCTCAGGACCTAGGTTCGATTGGTCGGAGGCAGTGGATATCGACGGTTACATTGCATCGTATGAAATACAGATAGATGATAACTCCGATTTCAGTTCGCCTGAGTACACTCAGATTGATATCCCGATTTCTCATTACTTCCCACCGTTTATTGCAGATGGTACCTATTATTGGCGTGTCAGATCAAAAGACGATTGGAGTGCATATAGTAAATGGTCAGGGGCGTGGCGGTTCACTGTGGATACTGTGAATGATTCGCCAACAATCACAGTTCTCTCTCCGAACGGTGGAGAGTTTTGGGCAGGCCCGCATGATATTTGGTGGGATGCTCTCGATCCTGAGAGCGAACCACTCCGCTTTGATGTATGGCTGAGCGATGATAGCGGCTCGAATTACGACGTGCTATTGGCCTCGAACTTGGCCTCACATGTGAGAGAATGGCGGCTTGAAACAACGGATTTCCCGGATGGTAAAAACTATCGCGTTAAAGTCAATGTCAGAGATGATCATGGGTTGAAGTCTGTAGACACCTCTGATGCTGATTTTGAGATCAACAATACATTTAGCGTTATATATGATGATTGGCCGCAGTTCCATCATCATGAGAACAATACAGGTGTTTCACCTTGTCAAGCTCCCGAGACCAACAACATCAACTGGATATTTGATACCACAAGGGATATACAATCCTCGCCTGCCGTATATGACGGCAAGGTGTTCATAGGCGATCATAACGGCACCTTCTATGCCTTGGACGAGGCAACAGGGGATGTCATATGGCAGTACGATCATACCGACGTTTGGTCTTGGTGCGACACTTCCCCAGCAATAGGTTATGTCTCCGCCCTCAACACATACGCTGCATTTTTCGGCCTTACCATAGAAACAAGCTACAACCTCTTTGCAATGGATATAGATGGCCTCTCTGATGGAGATCAGGGCATATTAGAGGCGAGCCTACCGGCTAATTATAATTTCAATGGTGATGTACTTTGGTCATACATGGCAGATGGAAGCGGTGCCTCGAGTGCCTCGCCCACGGTTTTCGGGGATGTCGTATACATAGGACTCTTCCCAACAGAGGTGGATGCATACGACTCCAATTTATGGGCATTCGATGTAAACGGCTATTTTGATGGGGATGACGGCATACCCGATGATATACTTTCACCCGATTTCAAGAACGCTGATGTCCTTTGGCATTTCGACACACATGGATTTTCTGTTACATCAGCGCCTGCTGTTGAAAATATCCCAGGACTGGGAGATGTGGTGTATATCGGCGTGGCTCAGGGATATTGGTCTTCAGAAGCAGGGGACATGAATTTCTTTGCCTTGGATGCAGACCCGTTCGATGATATGATAGATCAAGGGGTAGCAGATCCTCCAGGTGCAGAATACGACCTTATCTGGGAGCTGAATTTGGAGGATTACCTCTTCTCCTCTCCGGCAGTGGCTTATGGAAATGTGTATGTCGGGACATATCCCAGCCCCAATTACAATCCAGGTAATGGCGGCATGCTTTATTGCCTTGATGCTGTAACAGGCACAACAAAATGGAGCTATGAGATCGATGCAGATAACGCTATTTACGCTTCACCAGCAGTTTGGAACGATATGGTTTATATTCCAACAAGAACTGGAGATAACGCAGTTTACGCCTTTGATGCCACGCCAGAAGATGGGATAGACGAAGGCTATGACGATCCTCTTGGCGCAGAATATGACATAATCTGGAAACATGACATCTACGCCGGCTGGATCACGTCTTCTCCGGCGGTAGCCAATGGCAGGGTGTACTTAGGCGCAGGATTTGCGTACGATTGGGGCGAGATGTACTGTCTTGATGCGATGGGCGATGGAAACGGAAACACAAGGGAGATCTGGAGATATGGCCCCACTCCGGATATTATCTACGGCTCACCATCTGTGGCGAACGGCTGCGTGTTTGTGGCAGATAGAGATGGTCTTGTTTACAAGTTCGGCCCTATAGACGGCATCGATTTGATTATAAGACATAAGGACATAACATTCTCACTGCCCACGCCGCAAGAGAACAACACAGCGGTTACGATCCAAGCTGTGGTGACGAATATTGGCAATATCGATGCTTCGAATGTTAAGGTAAGATTCTTCGATGATTTGAACGGAAACGGCGTGGAGGATATTGGCGAGCAGATAGGCACGGATCAAACCATTGGCTCTGTTCCTGCATATGGGAAGGGCACAGCATCGATGATGTGGACTGCACAGCCGATCGGCTATCACAATCTCTATGTTATTGTGGATCCTCTGGACACGATAGATGAGATATTCGAGGACAACAACGAAGCATGGACATTCTTTGTAGTGGAAGCTCCATCAACGTTTGAGATCGACTATTTAGTAATAAGAACCGAGTCCAGTGGAGGTGGTGTGTGGGTAGGTGATAGAATTTACGATGTTAGCGCTACAGACACATTCTACTGCGCAGGCTACAATAACAGTGTAGGCTACGAGGAAGATATCTCTGCAGCCTGGGAAAGCAACGATACGAGCATAGCAACAGTTACCTCACCAGGTATTAGCACGACATTCACGGCAAGCGACACAAACTCAGGCTATGTGTATGTAACTGCAACGTTCGACTCTATGACGAATAGTACAGGTCTTCTAAGAGTGAACCCGCCAGGTGTCGATTATATAAGTATTAGAGACCTGCCAGACAATGGCGGTTCATGGGTTAGCGGCAGGAGCTACAATGTTGGTGCCACTGATACCTTCTACTGTGCAGGGTACAATTCTAGCAGTGGCAATTATGTGGGTGATGTCGGGGCAGAGTGGACGAGCAGCAACACCTCATTAGGCACCTTGACATCTTTCGGCACAAGCACCGCTTTCACAGCCAGCAGCACCAATTATGGTGAGCTGTTCGTAACTGCTACCTATAACGGCCTGACAAACATTACTGGAGCGCTCAATGTTCTACCGCCTAAATTCGATTATATAATTATTAGGGATGCATCAAATAATTCAGGAGCTGCGGTTGAGGACAGGGCCTACGCTGTCGGTGATTCAGACACGTTCTACTGCGCAGGGTATAACCTCACATCAGGCTACCTTCAAGATGTCTCAGCATACTGGGAGAGCAACGATACTGGCATTGCGACAGTCACTCCATCTGGCATAAGCACGATATTCACGGCAAGCACAACACAATGGGGTGTATTCAGAATAACTGCAACGTACAACTCACTTACGGATGAAACAGGCATGATATCAGTCTTGGAACCTACAGTTGACTTCATGATAATCAGGGACCAGCCAGGAAATGCAGGTGAATGCGTAGGTGATAGGATATACAGTGCCGGAGACTCGGACACATTCTATTGTGCGGGTTATAATGACACCGCGGGTTATATCGGCGAGGTGACTGCAGAATGGACCAGCAGCAATCCCACGAAGGGGGAGGTTACAAGCCCAGGGGAATCCACAATTTTTGATGCAAGTGAAACCTCTTTTGGCGATGTCTATGTCACCGCGAGTTTCAATAGTTTGAGTAATCAGACAGGCAAACTGACGATCCTCTTCCCCGTTCTGGATTACATCCTTATCCGTGATGGTCCTTCCAATACTGGTGAGGTTGTTGGTG
>CBDVCK010000163.1:0-8251 GCA_965372465.1 uncultured Thermoplasmata archaeon
ATTCCTAAGTATTCTTTATGAAGGCATCTCGCAATCGGAATATGGATTCGGATTCGTTTCATACGAAAATTCGCAAATTGTGGGCTTTGTAACAGGTGCAAGCAGCACCAAAACTCTTATGCAGGATGTGTACAGAAAAAACAAATGGAAATTCCTAAAGGCTGTATTTTTCAAGGTCCTGCGAAGACCCGGGACCATAAGGATGATAAATCAGTCCCTGCATTATTCGGATGTGGCGCATGACAAGGTTGAGGCTGAACTTCTTTCAATTGCCATAAAAGAGGATTTTAAAAACAAGGGTATGGGCAAGCAACTTGTTTTGGCTCTGATCCATCACTTCAAGGGAATCGGAATTCCGAAATTCAAGGTGAGCGTTGACCAAAGGTTGAAGGGTGCCGATAAATTTTATAAGGCACTGGGATTCACCCATGAAGGTGAAATAGAGATATATAAAAGAAAGCTTGATATCTACATGTTCGAGATGGACGGTGAAACTTGATGAGTTCCTTATCTCCGGATGATGCAACTGATAAATCCGGGTTCTTTGAAAGCGGGGATTGGGACAGATACTGGGAGGATGAGGGAAAGCAAGAAAGAGGCATTCAAAAGATCATTAGCAAATTCAGGAAACACTTTGATGACCAGTACATCAAACAGCTTATCACACTACCCGTTCCATCCCAAGGCAAGATACTTGAAGTGGGTTGCGGTACTGCTTACTCCACCCAAAAGCTCGGTGGGGCAAAGGGCAACTGTTATGCACTGGACTATTCGGTCTCTGCTAAACTGTTCTGGAACAGGAAACTTGCTCACTTTTTTGTTGCGGATGGATTTCATTTGCCATTTAAATCCGATTCATTTGATTTGGTATGGAACGCAGGAGTAATAGAACACTTTCCAAATCCCGGAGACATGCTAAATGAGATGATAAGGGTCTGCAAGCCTGGAGGTTATATCTGCGTTTTCGTTCCCTATATATTCGATATCACGGCTCATCTGAAGTTATACGGTGAGGAGAACATCTTCACCAAAAAGAAATTGAAAGCAGCCCTTTTGGGACTTGAAGATGTGGGGATAAAAGTTCTTTACAAATGCGGTGGTATGATCATCTGCGGCTGGGGTCGTAAAGGTAAGGTTTAAAAATTTTCGAATTTCAACCTCAGCACCGTAAAACAGTATCTCTTACCCCATCTGAAAAGATGATATTCGTCCGGTGAGGTCTTTGTCTCACCCGCTGTTCTGTATTTATATATGAAAGGGACTTCCTTGATCTTGTAGCCTTTTTTTCTGCCAGTATATAAAAAACCTATACAGTAATTTCCGTATTCTCCCCATTCGTCAAGGATCTTGATATCCTCGAAGACCTCATGTTTTACGGCAATAAAACCCCCTGTATAATCCTTGATTTCGAAACCCAAGAATACCCTCGCAAATAAATTGGTCATCTTGGAAAGAAAAACCCTTGCCTTCGAGGCCTCCATACCACCCCCCTTTACATGCCTTGAGCCAAGTGCGATATCGAATTCGTTTGCAGTTTCCAACAATTCAGGTATCTTCTCTGGTGGATGGGAAAAATCTGTATCCATGACCACGATTACATCACCTTTGGAGGACTCGATCCCCTTTCTGATTGCCGATGCCAGGCCCTTTTCCGTTGTTCTATGAATCAACCTTACCCTGCCATCACCAATATTTTCCACGATTTTCCAGGTTCCATCAGGGGAGTCGTCGTCCACAACAACTATCTCGACCTCGTCCTTTACATTTTCAAGTACAGCCTTGATTAGGGCCTCGATATTCTCCTTCTCGTTGTAGGTGGGCATAACGACAGATACTTTCATGGTCCTTTTTCACCTCATGATATACGCGGGATTAAAAACCTCCTATCTTAAATCTGTTACCCTGTAAATATCACTCCATTCATAGTTATAGACCAATGTGTAATTATACATGGAATCGAACCTTTCTACAATCTCTTTATGAAGTTCAAGTCTTTCTTCATAGTTACGCGCTGCCCTTGGACTGCCTTTCTGAATATAGGAGTCCAAAAGCCAGAATTCTGCAATATATATCTCGGTTCCGTTCTCAAAGGACGAATTGATATAGTCGGATACCTCGGGATTTCCAGCAACGCTTATGAAAGGTACCGCTTCCATGTCCGAATAGTAGGCAAAGAATCCGTCCAATGATTCGTCAACAATGAATATGGCGGTTTCATTTTCTATATTTTTCTCTGCGAAATTAATGAACTTCTCCCTTTCATCGTGATTGAAGTGAGCATCACTGAATACAATCAAATTGTTTATTAGGAGCAACACAACTATTGCAATCATAATGGGAGTTATTGCACTGTTTACTTTGTCAGATAACTTAAGTCTTAGGAAGATTAGAGTCACCCCGTTCTTTAGCATGATATCAAGCCCAATGCATACCGATAACCACGCGGGAATCAGAAGATAGACCCAGGCGTTCCTGTCGTCCGGTGCAAAGAAGAAGTAATTGAAGAACCAGATTACCATTAATATGTAAAAGGAATTAACTACCCTGTTCTTTCTTGCGTAAAAAACAATGTAGCCTATTATAAGAAAAACCATTGCCCCAATTCCAATTGTTGTTACTCTATATACCGGATTGTCCGATATGAAAAAAAACAAGGTTGTGAACACTCCCCCTGCCATTCCTCGGAACTGCAGTGTCAATGAGAAACTTCCTGGATCTGCAGGTGCAAAATACTGCTTACCACCTTCTCCCGTGTGATAAGAGGTGAACAATCCTATGAATTCATCAAAATTACCCACTCCGATCTGCCAGGCCACAAATCCGAATATGATTCCGCATATCAATGCAGCTCCGATTATGAAGAATATGAACCCTTGACTTTTTAGGAATTGTAATTTTTGATATCTCAAACCCATAATTATTGTAAAAATAAATAGAAGTATGAACGACAAATGTGCAGCTATAATAAGCCCCATGAACATGCCCAGGACTAGCCCCTTCTGCCATTCTTTGAGGGCTTCGAACCTTTTAAAGGGCGATATTTCACCCACATATGAGAAAAGAAGGGGGATGTACATTATGAACAGTAGAAAACCAAGGCTCTTGTCCTCTGCCATCTCGCAGTTCTCCCAGAAGGCAAATGAGAATGCCAGGGCTAAAGAGCAGATTAGGGATAATTTTCTGTTGCCAACAAAGATGTAACACACGAGGTAAAAAAATGCAACTGTGGCGGCACCCAGTATTGCATTCAATATTGCATAACTCAACAGGTAGTTCGAACCGATTATGGGTAACATGGGATATGTAAATAATATGGCAAGGGGCATGGTCAAGGGATGAAAAGGAAAGAATAAGTTGTAATTGTCGACCTCTCCATCCTCGAACCACTCCTTCATGGTTATTCCATAAGGTACTGAATCGGAGCTGAAATAGAAATCCCAGATAATAAGATTGACATACACAATAAGCAAAACCAGGAACAGAATGGCGGCCTGAACCCGAATATCCCTAAGCAATTTACCGAGTTTTGGATTCTTCCTGTCTATTGGTGCCATTACTTTTTGGAGAAAGCCAGCTTCTTTTTGGATTTTTCCATCCTTGTTTTCAATACCATCCTCTTCATTCTCTGCGGGAGTCATAATCCCAGTATCCTTTTGTGTTAATTTGGCATCTTTCAAGCTTTATCCATATAAAAATATATTTCTCAGCCTTCACCCAACAATCTCACAAGCAGAGCCTTCTGGGCATGAAGGCGGTTTTCGGCCTGATCAAAAACAATGGAATGACTGCCATCTATTACCTCATCTGTAATCTCCTGGCCCCTGTGAGCAGGCAGGCAGTGCATGACCACGCAGTCAGGTTTTGCTAAGCGTACCAATTCGGAATTTATTTGATAAGGGGCAAATATCGAAAGCCGTTTTTCCTTTTCCTCTTCATCACCCATTGATACCCAGACATCAGTGTATATTATATCTGCATTTTTTACTACTTCCTTTGGATTTGAAAGAAGGTGAATATGGGCTTCATTCTCCTGGGCTATTTTGGATGCGCTCTCAAAAATGCTCTCGTCGGGTAGATATCCCTCCGGGCAACCGACATTCATGTTCATTCCTATCAAAGCCGAGCCTAAAAGAAGGGAATTGCAGACATTATTGCCGTCACCTACATATGCAAGTGTAAGCTCCTTGAAATCGCCTTTATGCTCCTTTATGGTGAGAAGATCTGCAAGAATCTGGCAAGGGTGCTCCAAATCATCAAGACCATTTATTACAGGGACTGTAGCATTGTTTGCAAGCTCAACCATGACATCATGTTTGAATGCCCTGTACACTATTGCATGAACGTATCTGCTGAGCACACGGGCGGTGTCTGCTATGGTTTCTCCCCTGCCGATTTGCAGGTCCTTTGGACTCAGGTATAATGCATGACCTCCCAGCTGGACCATCCCCACCTCAAAACTCACTCTGGTCCTTGTTGAGGGTTTCTCGAAAATCATGCCCAGGCATTTGTTGAAAAGCGGTGTGTGACCCTCTCCTCCTTCCCATCGGTGTTTCATATCCGAGGCTAATCTGAGAATCTCATCCAGGTCGTCCTGGACATCCATGATGGAAAGCAAATCACGTTTCATTGAAAGCACCACAGCCTAAATGACCAATGCTATCTAAAGCTTTTGTCTGGGGATTTTCTGCTATTACCTCTGTCATTTTGGATGATAATTGGGTGTGTGGAGGTGGTTTGGGTTGGTGGGATAAAAAGTCAAGTGGGGCCGGGACCGAGATGTGAGAGATTAAGATATAATTGATGTCCCAGCATAACTCGAACATTAGGGACCGGACCTCGAATACAATATAATATATTTTGAGAGGGCCGGGACCGAGATTTGAACTCGGGTCGAAGGATCCACAGTCCCATAGGATACCAAGCTACCCCACCCCGGCCACATCCACAAAATAGACCTATGAAATATATAAGTGTTATCTCGTAAATTGTGGATTTAAAAAAAATATCAGGCCATGCTCCCTTTTTTCCTGCCCTTTTTGAAAACCGAAGGGAGATGGACCATGTAGGAGCCGTCCTTTTGCACGATTATGGGGCTGTGCTCCAGTAACTTCTCCACATCGATATTGTAGACACCGTCCTCATCAATGGATATAACCGCAACCCGCTCCTCTGAACTGACCTTTTTGGATTGTGTCTCGGTTGTTGGCTTTATTACAGCCGACTTTTCGGTTTTTTTTGCTTCCTCTGCGATTTTTTTAGCTTCGGCTTTTGAAACGAATTTGAACCTCCTTGATCCTCTCTCCTGGGGAAATATGAGCTCCTCGACACTCTTTACCATATCCTTTCTGACTTCAATAGGACCTGAAACTGAGATTTTTTGTTTGGAAGAATCGGCTTTCTTGCCCTCTTCCCATGCCTCTTGTTGTTCTTCTTCGTCAATAATTTTGAATTCCACCCATTCCTCTCCTTTTACCTCATCTTCAGTGAACTTAATAGGGAGGTTATCACCTGTCATCATCTCCTGGATAAGATGCTTTATATCACGGTTGGCCCTTTCCTTTAATTTGTCCCTTTCGTCATCTGACATTCGTTTTTCAGTAAAGAAAAATCTGGTGCCACCGCAATCCTGACACCCCCTGAGAATCTGAGGGGAACCGTCTGCAAAAACCGAGCCGCATTTCAGACATTGGTGTGGCATTAATCAACCTCTTGATTTTCCTTTGGTGGGGTATTTTCACTATTCGAACTCGGGACTTGAGCATTGGGCATTGTGGGTCCGTTTTGGTTTGGATCCTGCATCCTTCTTGGAGGCGGAGGAAGCATGTTATTCTGGTTTTTTTTCTCTTCTCCTATTATGGTTTCCTTTGTCAGTACCATGGTCTGTATCATGTTTCCATCCTTATGTATTGTTTTGAGTAGATCCGCTGGGCCGATTACGCTCATTCTGGGCTCCTGTTTCCTTCGAAGTAATTTTGCAAGCCAGTTACCCTTTTTTACATCCTCCTGGGAGTAACTTTGCATCTCGATTCCAATGAAAGTGTCCTGGTCAATGTTTGCCATTGTGATCTTGATGAGTTCTGCCTCTTCTTCCGCAGTCAAACCCCGCTCCAAGACCAAGACCTTGCCCCGCTTGACCTCGTTTAGGATAAAGTGGATCTTGTCCCTGCTGCTAAGGGTGGTGAGCCGCTCTATCGAAATAAGATTGATACTGATACCTGCATTATGAGCCATATGTTCACCTGAAGTGCTTAACCATCTTCTTGTATAATTTCTCGATATTATTGCCGTTTAAAGCGGAAATCGGAACCACGGGATGTTGCGGAAATGCGTTTTTTATGGTTGCAGGAGAGGAATCCTTGTGATCAATCTTATTTGCTGCAATCAATACAGGCAGCTTTCGGGCTTCGAGATTACCTAAAATCGTGATATTGATCTGGTTGAACGGGTCCATAGACGAATCCATTACCAAAAGCACACCATCCACGTCATCCAACCACTTGATGGCTTCGATCACACCGCTCGTGGCTTCCTTTGCCCTTCTTCTTCCCTCCTCTTCCGTCAGGCCGTATTTTTCCACGAACTCGTGAAAATCAATCTTTGTTGCAATCCCTGGTGTGTCCACCACATCCAAAGTTAGAGCTGACCCATCGCCTTTGATTACGATATCCGAACTCACCCTTGCCTTTCTCGTTTCATGGGGAATTTCTGATACCGCACCCATGACCTCGCCTGTCCAATCCCTAACTATCCTGTTGGCAAGGGTGGTCTTCCCTGCGTTTGGCGGACCGTAGATTCCTATTCGAACATGATTCTTACCAAACACCTTTTTTAACCATTTTCCAAATGATAGTTTCCTGATTCTTTCCACAAAACCCACGCATTAAACCTCCATTGCATCCCATATTAATTATAAACGGGAATGGTTTTGATATTATAAAATCCTTTCTTAAATCAAGGGAGATTCAATACAATAATGATAAATACAAATAACTCCGTTTCAATGTCAAAGAAAATATCCGGATGAAATGTTGCCTTGGGTGTCCTGTATGGCTGATAAGATGGTGGTTACTGAAAGAGCGCCTTGCGGTCTTTTGTGCACGAAATGTGAATCCTTTATTGCAAGAATCTGCCGCGGTTGTTATACAGAGAACCTGAAAAGAAAGGATAAATGCACCATTGTCGATGGAGATCCCATTAAGGAGAGTGAGGACCTTCTCCAGTGCATCAATATAAAGGGATTCGAGCAATGTGATGCATGCGAGGAATTGGAGGGCTGTGATATCTATGACACCCTTCTCTTGAAGTGCCCGTTCAAAAAACCTGTTCACGACCTGACACCCGGGTTTGGTTATCTTGTCAAGGAAAAGAAGCCGGAGTTTGGTTTTAAAATATTCTCTGACATGGTGAGGCACGGCTCGAACGGCCTTTTGATATCAAGGCAGTACCCAAAGAATTTGCAGATAAGGCCTGGAAAAGGAAAAATCAGGATGTACTGGCTCACGAGTCTTGAGGGTGAGGGCAACATCCAGCCCACGAATCTCGGAATCCTCAGCGACATCATCATACGATTTATGGAGAACAATGAGGACACTGTGGTGATCATGGATGGTCTAGAGCTCCTCATCACCCAGAACGATTTTTCCAATGCCCTGAGGATGATGAACCACATCATAGAGGTGGTCATGCAACAGGATACCAGGTTCATCATCACCTTGGATGAGAGGACCCTTGAGAAGAAGGAGCTGGCGTTGTTGGAAAGGAATATGGAGATAGTTGAGAAGTGAGGGCCTGTTTTTGGTTTACAAAAGCGTTTACCTCAATGTTTAAATAGTATACAAAAGGGGTTACCTCTTAGTATATATAATATCGATGGCATTGAGTACAATCCCCAAGAAAAGAACAATGGGCAGATTATAAATCAAAGAAGGGTGATGGAAATGATGAAAAAGGCCATCGCAGTTGGGATCGTGAGCTTGTTTGTAGTCGGTGCGATAGTTGGGATATTTTTAGTGGTTCCGGATGAGGTTGAGGCGCCAGGGCCGACTGATATTTCTGGATTAATCTCGGTTGATACGATTTGGACGGTTGAAGATAGTCCGTATCACATAATTGGAGATACAACACTGAAGAATGGATGCACACTTACTATCGAACCGGGAACAATTGTAAAATTCGCAAATAATACAGAACTTATAATAAAGGGTTTTCTTGATGTAAATGGTAAAAGTTCAAATCGAGTTGTCTTTAAAAC
>CBDVCK010000164.1:0-8238 GCA_965372465.1 uncultured Thermoplasmata archaeon
TCTAGGTATAGTCTAGGTATTTTCTAGGTATTATCTAGGTATTATCTAGGTATAGTCAGGTATCTATTTGTATTAGATTAAATTAATTTAACCTTGAGCTAGAGATCTTATAAATGTGTTTTAATAAATAATAAGCGTTCCGAGCAGGTAGGGGACGGCCAGCGCAGGAACGCAGGGTTAGGGGAGGATGAAGGTAAGAAAGGGCACAACAGTCGAATATAAGCATAGCTCCACGCCTTTCGATGCGAGAGCGTTGTCCCACCGACGCAAGCATCTGTGGAAGCTCCCCATCGGAGCGAAGGTTACGACCGAGCGGAGAAGTTGCGACGAGAGTGGACATTAATATACTCGGTGAGGTATAATTATGAAGCCAGGAGCAATCGGAAATGACGAGAGTGGCAAAACCTTTATGCTCAGATGACAATAATGGTTTCAAAGGTGGGATATAAACACAGTTTGTCATTTCCCAGGCCTGCGTCCGTCTAAAAGAAAGAGGAGTAATTTGTCGAAAGCAACTATAAACTAAACATAACTCAAGAGTTATTCAATCTTGAATATAAAAAATGATATTATAATGTAATTTTTCCATATAACTTACGAAAATTATTTATTGACAAAATACCTTAATTAAGATGGTAGTCGCATGGAAGTGTTCAAATGAAGATTAGTGTTATTAGCATAAAAACACTTACAACAATAGGTGTTTTTTTACTCATACTGTTTACAATGGCCCCTTTTGCGGAATCGCACTATTATTTTCAAATGAACGATAATCAAAATGAACATTATTTCCAAGGATCGTTTTGGTTATTTTTATACAGCGATAATAACAACATTGACATTATAGATTCACCTTCGTTAATTTTTGGTCCCAACATCCGTTATCTCAATTTGTACGATAATTATGGTGACAACTTTAAACAAGATTATGAAGGATTAACTAATTGGGCCGGAGAAATAGAAATTCGATCAAATGAAAATCTAACTTTATCTATTACAGGAATTAAAGATAGAATATACAACCCAGATATAGACATAATATTGGATTTGACTTTTGATACGGGATCAACATGGGGTCGTCATGACATTACATTTCAATTGAGGTGCGATGGAAACGGTGATGGTGACTTTGAATATATTGTGGACTTTCTAGAAAATCCTGAATCGGGTGAGGAATTGGCACCAACATTGGTTATTGGTGAACATATTGATATGACCAATGGTACTTTAGAAATAGTTATATCTTATATGTATAATCCGCCGGAATTAAACTTTGAATCTTCCCTCATTCTTGGATGTAGTCCATATACATCTTACATCCAAGTACCCTTTGATTTGGACACCGATAGTGATGGAATAGGAGATTATTCAGACCCAGATGATGACAATGACGGTCATGATGATATTGATGATTTATTTATACGCGATTCAAATGAATGGGAAGATAGCGATTTTGATGGTATTGGCGATAATTCAGATGACGATGATAATGGAAATGGTATACCAGATATTTTTGAACTGCCTATGGCAGTGTTTATACTTTTAATACCTGCTATTTTAATTTGGATATTTATAAACCGAAAGAAAAAATCTGAAGCCAAAGAAATTATTGAGGAAAAATAACATTGTTATTATCGATAATAAGGCACTCCCTCTCCAGCGTGCCGAACATAAGGGCTGCCCAAAGCCCCCATCCACAATCCAAGGAGCAATCCGAGAGCGGCAAAACCTTTATGTGTAAATTCACGATTATAACTTTATCGAGCTGAGAGAATTTACATTAGAGGGTCATCGAAAACAAACAAAAAGCAATATAGATGAGCCTTGATATCCAGATGACAATAATGGTTTCAAAGGTGGGGCGAGGAGACGATTATACTAAATGAGAGGAAGGCGAGTTCCGGTGGAAAATAGAAAGAAAATGATAATAAAGGTTATATTTATTTCATTGCTTTTTATCTTCAGTATATATACGATTTCTCTGGCTCAGCAATATCCTCACAAAATAAGAGGAATATACTTCTATCTTGATAATGGCCAATACGAATTGGACCATCTTAATTTGTCTGAGGTTCAATCGTTGCTCAGTGAAAATGGATATCATGTTAATTTTACATACGATCTTCCATATGGGACTATTGGTGAAGGATTAAAGATAATTCCATTGAATAATCCTGATTTTGTGGCATTTTTAATCAGGAAAGTTTCCTTTGATGTTTATTTCCATGGATGGGTGGAGTCCAAGATTAGATTTCCTGGTGGATCGGGGGAATTAGGGAATGCTGAAGATATAATAAAAGTTGAAATGGAACGTATCCTTGGTTATTTGGGTCAAGAGCAACTCAAGGACGATATTGGGATAGGTGATAATGATTTTGAAATAATGTTTGAAACTTTCAATGCAATTGTTTTTTTCTTTTTCCTTTCTGTAATTCTGATAATTTTATTTATTCTTCTTTATAAGAAAGGTTTGTTGATAGATAGATTAACTGAGATTCGGATTACAGATCCCGAAGTGAAAGGTGTTGTGCTTCTTTTTTTTGGATTATTCCCTTTTCTTTATATTTTGAATGACTTATTAAATGGCATTATAATAAATAGCATCCGAGTGATGATTTGTTCGGGAATATGCTTAGTAATCTCAATGGTTTTTATTATAACTGGTCTTTATATGTTATATCCAATAAAAAAAAGAAATATCATAAACAAAGATTGAAGCTGCATTTGAAATCTAAAATTTATTTGAAAGTTGTGAGTTTCTCGCTTGTGTCAAGTGGGAACGAAAATGTAAAGGATAAGATGAGTGGCAAAACCTTTATCTCCGAATGATAATCTCGAAAAATAAATAATTGCTAAAGGATGTAATTAAATGTATATAGCAACCCACATCACGCTGTTTTATCTTCTCGGGAAGGGGCTCAAGCTAAAGAAGATGTGGATAGGTATGATTGCCTCTATATTTCCGGATTTAATCCTAATCCTTATCAAAGTCAGCAATATGATGGGTGGCAATGAGTTTAATGAAGGTTTCTATGTATTCTATAACTTTCTTCATTCCATATTTCCATTATTTCTGTTAATTCTCTTAGTTATGTTTGATAAATGGTATTTTATTACGGGTGCTCTTGGGTACTCATCCCATATCTTTACAGATTATTTTACACATGAGAATATGATGCCGTTATATCCAGTTTCGAAATGGTCAATCCCCATATCTCCTTTGATGAATATCGATATTAGAATAATATTCATCACTCATATCCTTCTAATGGTGTTAATTTTATTTTTCTGGGGAAAGAAAATAAGGTTCTCCTTTGATTACATCCTTAAAAGATTCCATAAAAATCGTGTGTATTTATTTTCGGCAATATTCATTATTATTGCTTTTATCTTGGCATTTTCATATAACTCCACCGTGCTCAATCAGGAAACATTCATTATTCTTATGCTAACCATAGTAACAACTGTCAATTTTTTCTTGCTCAGTATTCTTTTCCTTAAGGAAATTTATCGTGAAGAGGCTTTCTCAAAATTTATTGATCGCTTATTTAATTACGTATTGCGACCAATTAACACCTTGAACACTTAGTGGAAAGCAGGTAAATAAGAGAGCGGTAAAACCTTTATGTCTAAATCACAATAATAGCTTTTGAGGTGGGGTAAAAAGCGAGGACCATATTTGCAGACTTTTAGGGAACCGAATATAAAATCTGCTAAAAGATATAAATAAGAGATTGTACCTATATCTAAACGATTGAATGGTGAACTAAATGGTAATGAGAACCTTGGAAATCAAAGAAATATCATATAAAGTCAATAAGGATCAATTAGATACTATCATTTCGAAATTAAAAAGCCTATATGGAGATGTGTTAGAAATAACTGCTGACGGCGATATGATCAGGGTTAGTGGAGATTTGCATAATTATAAAAGAAGGGAACGAATCATCTGGATATTGAGCGGTGGGAAGCATGGGTCGGATGTACAGGCCAGTTGAGATAAATTTTAAAGATAATAAAATAGTATCGGTTTCTATTGTTGACACTGGTGCAGATGAAACGGTAATAAGTGAACGCCTAGCGAAAAAAATCAATGCTGAACTTTATGGGACATTTCGAGCAATATGTGCTTCTGATACAATTCTAGAAGGGAAATATACAGATGTCGAAATAAAGGATATATGGAGTAATAAGAAAGCATTTCTTGTTGTGGGTGTATCTGATATTCCATTCAATACCGATGATATCGATGATGAAGGTATAGATGTTATTCTTGGGACAGATTTTATACAAAAAACAGAGTTAGAAATCAAATTCTAGTACCCCAATACCACTTTTTATCAGTCCTCGCCTTCGATTCGAGAGCTATATCAAAGCGACTTAAGCATCAAGGCGGCCCAATCACCCTCACCTCATCACTGTACCCCTCAAACCCCGTCCCATCCAATAGCTCACCAGTAACCTTCAGATTGTAGGTGCCAGGCACCAGCATATCCTCCACTTCCGATCTATCGAACTTGACCATAAGGATATCACCCTGGAAATTAAAGGTGAATGGAGGCACATATATACCACAGCTTTATCATTTTGATTCCATTTCCTGCTGGATCTTTTCAAGGTATTTGGGAAGGACAAGCCCACCAACACCTACTTTCTCACCGGGGTATTCATCCAAAAAGACATAGTATGCTTCCTTTGGAATCCTCGGGATATATTTTACAGCAACTTCTGTGAATTCCCTTATTAAATTCTCGCGCTGCTCGGATGTCAGTTCCGGTCCTTCGTATCTGATCACTGGCATTTTTTTCACCTCCTTTTTCATTTTTCTTCCTTTTTTGATTTATTTTCGGTCATATATATTCCACTAATGTTTCAGGGTGATTGTCAAAAAGATATATAATCTATTGGATAGATGTAAATTGAGGAGTTCATCAAAAAAGAAATAATGAATATACTGACTCCAATCCAATAGAAACTCCCGGGGCAATCCCACAAAAGTATTTTAAAGCAGTAATACATCAATTTATAAGAGCCAAGGTCGGAGTATAAAGACGAGGCGAATAGGGATAGATAATAACACTCTGCAATATAAATTGGAGATCAGGAAGAATGAAAAAAATATGGTGTATAATAATTATCCAAATGATAATACTGAGCAGTATAATTGGAATATTAATGACGGTCCTCGTTCCTGTAAATGCCTACACTCCCCACGAACCGATTTACATCAATGGCAATGATGATTTCGCAGCGCAGGCTGCAAGTGAGGGCTGGCCTGGGGATGGAAGCCAGGATAATCCATATGTCATCGAGGGATACGAGATCATCGCAGATAGTGGTAATTGTATCGAGGTGAAATCCACCACAGTTTCCTTCATAATAAGAGATTCACATCTTCAAATGGGGAGTTACGGCATCTATCTTGATGAGGTTTCCAATGCAAGGATATATAACTGCACTTTAGAACAAAATGGATATGGCCTATACCTTAATTCCGCTAACAATAATTTCATTGAAAAAAATAATGTCTCGGGCAATGGAGAGGGCATATATCTTGAATCCTCAAGCGAAAATAGCATTGCGAACAACACCATCTCGAACTACAGAAATGATATCAATCTCTTATATTCAAGTGGTATCAACATCACTAACAACACCATGATAGGGGGAAGCATTAGTATTACAGGAGACTTGCTTGAAAATTGGAATACTCATGATATCGATAACTCTAATACCGTTAATGGCAAGCCTGTATATTACTTTAAAAATCAAACTTCCGGTACAGTCCCTTTGGGTGCAGGACAGGTGATACTTGCAAACTGTACAAATATAAATATCGAGAACCAGGACATCACCAACGGTTCTGGAGGAATCACACTTGGATTTTCTTCGAACAACAGCATCATTGGAAACAATGTCCATTCGAACAATAACTACGGCCTCTACCTATTCAATTCCAGCGGGAACGAGATCAGGGAAAATAATGTATCATCTGAGAACGGTGATATTCCTGGTATCATCCTTTATTATTCAAATGAAAATATAATAGGTGCTAACAATGTCTCTAACAATTGGATCGGTATCGGGCTATGGTATTCAGACGGGAATACCATCACCGCCAATACTGCTTTCATGAACAACAACACAGGTATCAGTATTGGTTATTCAAGTGGGAACAGTATCACAGATAATGTGATGACCGAAAACGGTCTTTCTATCTTGGGAAACCAAATCCATCACTGGACCACACATGATATCGATACTTCCAATACAGTTAACGGAAAGCACGTGGTCTACTGGAAGAACCGGGATGGAGGGTCAATCCCTGCACAAGCCGGGCAGGTGATACTTGCAAACTGCTCCAACATACTTGTTGAGAACCAAGAGATCCAAGAAGGGTCCATAGGCATCCAATTGGGTTTTTCGTCACACAATGCAATTAACAATAATATCCTCAGGTCAAACAATGAATACGGAATATATCTTCGTAATTCAACAAAAAACCACATAGAAAATAATAATATATCCTTCAACAACCGATACGGAATATATCTGTATTATTCCAATGAGAACCTCATGCAAGGTAATGATATTTCATCCAACAGATATTACGGCATTAGAGTGGATTTATCCCATGAGAATATCATCGCAGGTAACCGTATCTCTTCAACATCTGATTACGGAATCGATCTATTTCGTTCCCATGATAACAACATAAGCGAAAACAACATCTCCTCAATCAGATTATCCGGAATCCACCTTCAATATTCGGATAATAACGAGGTTATGTTCAACAATGCCTCCATGAACGGTTGGTACGGTATTGATATTGATTACTCAAGTGCCAATCGAATCCAGGGTAATATACTATACCATAACGAGTTTGGTGGTATCTCTCTTCACAGTTCTCACAATAACACGCTTGGCAACAACACAGCTTTAGAAGGAGATTGGGGTTTTTATCTATGGTCCTCCAATGATAACCACATCTTGGCAAACCTGGCCACTAATAACCGCGACGGGATACAGCTTTCTAAATCCAGCAGGAATTATATTCGGGGTAACACATTTTCAAACAATAATGGAGGCATTAAATTTAGTGATTCCCATGGGAATACCATAGTATACAATAATATATCTTCGAGCGGCTGGAGTGGGTTGATTGTCACGAATTCGAACAATAACGCATTCCACCATAACAATATCAACACCTATGCAGAACCGTTATATTCTACCAACAGCACAAACGTTTGGGACGACGGCAACGGTGAGGGTAATTACTGGAGTGATTATGAAGGCGTCGATAACGATGGTGATGGCATAGGAGATACCGATTTACCACATCAAGGAGTAGATTATTATCCATTGATGGAACCTGACGTAGATGAGAACGAAGTCTCCTTTTTTTCAGAATCTTGGTTTCAAGGATTGATAATCCTCCTGGTTATAGTGATAATTGTTGCTTTGGCTCTGTTGATGAAAAAACGAAGGAAGAAAGAAATGCCGTCCGAAGTTGAACAAGAAAGTGCAAAGCCCTCTACAAACCAAGGAGCAATCCGAGAGTGGTAAAACTTTTATGTCTGAATCATAATAATTGTTTTAGAGTTGTTGTATTTTATTGCGCATAACCCAAAGGCTCCGGGATTTTGAAATCCACTCTTTCTCCCAGTGGCTGACCTTCTCCTGCGTTTCTTAAAACACTCTTCAGCTGCTTGGCGGTGGATCTCAGTCCCAATGTAATCAGGAGAGGTGCGAGATCGCCTCCCGGCACCCCTGTAAAATGCCTTGAAAATATCTTTCGAAAGGCACTCCCCCACGAGTTCACCTCCATATTCGCATCCAGCACAAGCCCTAAAAGTTCAGCTGGGGCGAAGTGCTTGGGTTGAAAGATCACCTCCAGGATATCGTACCTTCCCCAATCGTATGTGAGAATCCTGCCTTCCCTGTTCAATTTGTCAAACAGCATTGTTCCCGGATAGGGTGTCAGGGGAAAGAAGATGCATACGTCTATATCGCAGTCCTTGGCAAACTCAACCGTCTTTTTTACAGTTTCTTTCGTGTCTGCATCAAAACCCAGGACAAAGGAGCCCCCTGCAAGGAACCCATGATCGTGTGTCCTCTTAACCAGTTCTTTATAATCCGACTTGATATTGTGGTGCTTGTGGACAGATAACAGTGACTCGCGAGTGATGCTCTCAAGGCCGTAGTATAGTGCTACACATCCTGCTTCTGAGGCAA
>CBDVCK010000165.1:0-8229 GCA_965372465.1 uncultured Thermoplasmata archaeon
TGGCCATGAATCAGCTAATGGTGAAAAGGAATGGTTCGATGGCATGCTCGATGAAGCACGGCTCTCCGATATTACCCGGAGTGCTGCATGGATCAATACTTCGTTTAATAATCAAAATGATACGAGTTCATTCTATAATGTTAGTACCGAACAGATTAACCTGGCAAATTGGTATTTCCGAAAAATGGTCACAATTGACTCCAGCCAGGTAACAGCTGATCTAACAGATTTTCCGTTGTTAGTAAGCATTACAGATACAGATCTAAAAAACGGTGCGCGATCTGATGGAAATGATATTGTTTTCACGGGGGCTGATGGAAATACTAAGCTTGATTTCGAGATCGAAAGCTATAATGGCAGTTCAGGTGAACTTGTTGCCTGGGTAAGAATCCTCACACTCTTAGCTTCAGCGGATACCGAGATCTACATGTATTATGGCAAGAGTGATCAATCCTTTCCTTTGGAGAATCCAACTGGTGTTTGGGATGAGAATTATACCGGTGTGTGGCATTTGAATGAAACCTCCACGACACCAGGTGGTATTAAAGATTCTACCTCTTTTGATAATGATGGTTCCAAGTATGGAGACACTATATTAGGCGCTGCCGGAAAAATAGGGAAAGCTGCAGATTTTGATGGTAACCAGGATTCAGTTGAAATTCCTTCATCAGACTCGTTAAATAATTTTACGGCGTTCACTATAGAGGCCTGGATTAGCATTGATACTAATGATTATTTTGCAAGTATAGTTAGTAAACCATGGGATCAATGGGAGACATCGCCATATGATGTCTACCTAATTTCTCTTGGTGAAATTGGGAATAACAATGTAGGTGTGGGTGTAGCTACCGGTGGAACCTGTGATTATACTTATAGTGCAGCTGATTCAATTAGCACAACAGGTTTTTATCATGTGGTAGGGGTCTGGGACGGTTCCGAGTTGCAAAACTATGTTAATGGTACTGCAAGTGGCTCAGCTACCGGTAAAAGTGGTAGTATTAATTATAATGATGAAAATATATCAATTGGAAGGTACTCACAAGGCTGGCCAGACGTTTATGATTTTGATGGGATAATTGATGAGGTAAGAATATCTAATATTAACCGCTCATCTGAATGGATAGCAACTTCATACAACAACCAGAACAACTCTAATTTGTTTTATATGGTCGGCCCCGAAGAACAAAATAACAATTATGAAGACATAATAATCGGCGCATATGGTTATGGTAACAATCAAGGTCGTGCTTACGTATTCTTCAGCGGACCTGATCTTACAGGGTCGCTTTCAGCTGTGAACGCAAGCATTATCATAGACGGTGATGCCGTAGGTGACCGCCTGGGTTGGGATGTGTCGGGTGCCTCAGATCTTGATAGGGATGGCTTCGAGGACTTAATTATCGGTGCCCCGGGAAACAACAGCGACACAGGGGCAGTATACATCTTCTTTGGCGATGATTCGATACCCTCTCCTATCAATGCTAACCAAGCTAATGTCACGTTAAATGGCGGGAGTGTCGGGGATGAATTTGGATTTTCTGTTTCAGATGCTAAAGATGTGAACGATGACGGCTATGATGATGTCATAGTCGGCTCCCCGGGTAACAACAGCAATACCGGTACCGCTTACCTCTTCTATGGCAATGATTCTATGAATCCAATAATCAATGCTATAGATGCAAACATCGCTATGTATGGTAATTCCACAGGTGACAAATTCGGTTTCTCGGTTCATCATGCAGGCGATCTGAATGGGGATGGGGTACCAGATGTGGTTGTGGGCGCACCTTATTACGATGATGGGGCTACAACAGATGCTGGCGCAGTCTATGTATTCGAAGGTGGTGCCTTGATGGACAACACCTCTGATTGGAGCTATAAAGGAGAGCAAATTAACGATCATTTCGGCTGGTCTGTCTCTTATGCAGGAGATGTGAATGATGATGGATTGATAAATATAATTGTGGGGGCACCACATAACGATGATGGCGGTGTCGACGCAGGAAAAGCGTATATATTAACAACAATGACATCCAAACCAGTGATCACAGGCATTATGGCCACCCCCAGCACTGTGGAAATTGGCGGTTATGTCAACATAACTTGTACTGTGACTGCCCTCAATGGCGTCGATGAGGTTTGGGTCAACATCACGTATCCAAACAGCTCTTGGATTCGATTCAGTATGCTGCCTGGAGGCGGAAGTAACTGGTATTATAACACCATTTTTAGTGACGAGGGAATCCACTCATATACTGTATGGGCCAACGATACCATTGGAAACTGGACTGAGAGCGGCATTTTCCAGTTCGAAGTTGTTAATAATATCCCGATATTCTTAACACCTCAGGTCGATCCACCCACAGGATATAATGACACGGGGTTCAACTTCACTGTGACTTACCTCGATATTGACAACCATTCCGCAGACACCATCACAGTGAACATCACAAATCTCGGAATCCTTGACATGCTGGAAGTCGATCCTTTGGACTTGAATTTTGCGGATGGCAAGTACTATTACCGCAACATCACAGGCTTATCCAACGGTACATCTTATTCTTACCACTTTGCAGCTAACGATACCATTGGGGACTGGAATGAGACCCTACCGATCGCAGAACCGCTGGTCTTGAACACTCTACCTTCCCTGCTTTGGCCTGATGTAGATCCGCCTTCAGGAACGGACACAACCAATTTCAACTTCACAGTGACCTACCTCGATATAGACAATCATTCTCCAGGCAACATCACATTGAATCTCACCGGCCCTTCGGGCGGGATATTCGATCTTCTTCCAGTCGATCCATTCGACTTTGATTATAGTGACGGAAAAGAGTATTATTACAACACAACTTTATCATTGAATGGCACATATTCCTTCCACATTGCAGCCAATGACTCTCAGGGCTTTTGGGTTGAGACTTCTGAGATTTTCGACGCACCTTTGGTCGGAGTCTCAAAACCGATTCTTACAGAACAAAACGTTACGCCATCTTCAGGCTATGTCGATTCCTGGTTCAACTTCACTGTGAACTATTCGCATCCGTTCGACAAAAATCCTGACAATAAAACGTTGAATCTCTCAGGGCCATTAGGAGGGGTTTATTACCTGTTAGAGGTGGATCCGTCAGACACCAATATCAGTGATGGGAAACTATTCTACTGTAACATCACCAATCTCAGCGTGGGCTCTTATTCCTTCCATTTTGCAATTAACGACACAGACGGAAACTGGTCAGAAAGTGGTACCGTTGATTTTGATATCCTTAATAGACCGCCCACCCTATCTTCCTTCCAGGTTACACCAACAGTGGGCTATATTGATTCCGGATTCAATTTCACAGTGAATTACATAGATCCTGATAACCACGAGCCTTACAACATCACTGTAAACATAACAGGCATGGGAGTTTATGATCTACTTGAGCTCGATCCTTTAGATACCGATTATACAGATGGCAAAGAATATTATTGTATTAAATCTGGTTTTGCTGTAGGCCAATATTCCTTCCATTTCGCGGCCAATGATACCATTGAAAATTGGACAGAAACTGGTATCTTGCAGTTTAATGTCATAAATAGGCAACCTTCATTGTCTTCCCCAGAGGTCACCCCTCTCGTAGGGTATATTGATACAGGATTCAATTTCACAGTGAATTACAAGGACCCTGATAACCATGCCCCTTACAATATCACTGTGAACATCACAGGTGTGGGGGTTTATGACCTGATTGAAGTCGATCCTTTGGATGTTGATTATACGGACGGCAAAGAATATTATTACAATGCATCTGGATTTGCAGTTGGCTTGTATTCCTTCCATTTCGCTGCAAACGATATAGGGGGAGACTGGAATGAAAGCGGTGTTTTGCAGTTCGATGTGCTGAATAGAGAGCCTATGCTTTCTTTAGGGCAGGTGGATCCAACCACAGGATTTATAGATACCTGGTTCAACTTTACAGTAATGTATACCGACTCAGAAAATCATCCTCCAGACATTATCTCGGTGAACATAACTGGTGTAGGAATTTACAATCTAATTGAACTGGATACTTTAGATACTGACTACACAGATAGCAAAATTTATTATTACAACGTATCTGGATTTGCAATCGGTTCTTATACCTTCCATTTTGCAGCCAACGATACAATGGGGAACTGGACTGAAACTGGTATTTTGCAGTTTGATGTGCTAAATAGATGGCCAAAGTTGTCCTTAGAACAGGTCGATCCAACCACAGGATCTACAGATACCTGGTTCAACTTCACCGTAACCTATACCGATATAGATGACCATTATCCATACAACATTACCGTGAATATAACGGGTGTGGGTATTTATGATCTGGTTGAGATCGATCCTTTAGACGTAGTCTATAGCGATGGCAAGGGATATTACTACAATGTATCAGGATTTGTAATAGGCTCTTATACCTTCAACTTCGCGGCAAACGACACACAGGGAGATTGGATTGAGAGCGTGATTATGAATTTCGACGTGATTGATAATGTTCCCTCACTATTGTTTGAGCAGGTTGATCCCATCGTGGGATATACCGAATCCTGGTTCAACTTCACTGTAACTTACGCCGACTTGGATAATCAAGCACCAGTTACCATAACCATGAATATTACAGGCATCGGTGTTTACGGTCTAATCGAGGTCGATCCTTTGGATATCGATTACACGGATGGTAAGGATTATTACCTCAACTTATCGGGCTTTGGAGTGGGATCATATACCATCCATTTCGCAGCAAACGATACCATTGGAAATTGGGTTGAGAGCGGAATTTTGCGGTTCGATGTGCTCAATAGAGCCCCGATGCTATCATTAGATGGAGTCGATCCAACTACAGGATATACAGACACCTGGTTCAACTTCACTGTATCATACACCGACTTGGATAATCATCCACCCTACAATATAACGTTGAATCTTTCTTGGCCTTCGGGTGGAATTTTCGATCTTGTGGAAGTGGATCCTTCAGATACTGATTATATCGATGGCAAGGAATACTATCTCAATACGACATTGACAGGTGGCTTTTATTCCTTCCATTTTGCAGCCAACGATTCTTTGGGGTTGTGGGCAATAGACACCACGGAGATCAATGCTCCTGATGTCATTCCAAAACATGGAGTTCTGGTTGCCGTGGACAGTATAGAAGAATTCAGTGATGATATTTATCTCACCGCCACATTGCTTGACGACTTCAGTAATCCCATTTCAGACGAGAATGTGGCCTTTTATATAGACATAAATAAGAACGGGATTTACGAGGCAGAAGAGTATGCAGGTGTTGGAACCACCCTTGCAGATGGAAGCGTCATGGTAAATTACATAGGGGATCTTGCACCAGACACGTACAATTTCACAGCCATATATATCGGCTCAGGAAATTACGTTGTTGACGATGGAGAGGCGCTTCTCACCATCAATGCGAAACAGGCAACACTCTCAATTAAAAGCGATGTTGCAGATGAGGGTGAGGTCATGTCTTTAACTGCGATGCTAATTGATTCCGAGGGTGATCCGATTGCCGGTGAGCGAGTAGCCTTTTACATAGACAAGAACAAGAACGGGATCTACGAAGGTGGTGAGCTAATTGGGTTGATCACAACTTTGGTAAATGGCACGGCCTCAATTACTTATACCGTTGATGTAGACCCTGAGAATTACGGTATCTTGGCAAGGTATGTTGGCTCAGCGAATTACTCGGTAAGCGAGATTGAAGGTTTGTTGACCGTCCAGAATATCGGTAACATTCCTCCCTCGATCAAGGATATAGTTCCCAATCAAATCAAACCCGAGGACAGCCCGCCATGGCCACTGGGCCTCACGATTTATGAATCCGATATTGAGGATACTGGTCCGGATTTAAGATGGTATTTGACAGGTGTGGATACGACTCTCTATTCTGTCACAGGTATGAACAGCAGTGATGATGTGCTTACTTTTATTCCGGTACCGAACGCTTTTGGCAATGATGAAGTGATATTATGGCTTTGGGACAGCAGCGGCGACAGGGTTTCTCAGATCCTATGGATCAATATCACACCTGACAACGATCCGCCTTACTTCGACCCCTATCCCCCCAACCTATATGTTCACTATGATGACCCGAGCACCGCCGAGGATGATCCCGATCCCTGGGATTACACTTTCTATGTTCACGATGTTGAGACTCCTGTGGAGGACCTAATCATCACCACTTCACAGCCGACAGTTGACCTAGGCGAAGGTTATGCTAAGGTGGATGGCTTGAGGGTGACCTTCCACTATCCTCAAAGTAGGGTGGGTGAGAGCATCCCGGTCTTCCTGACACTATTCGACGGTACGGATGCCGTCCAGGCGATGATCGTTGTCAATGTAACCTCTGACTGGGTTCCCCAGCTGGTAAGCAAACTACCTGATGTGGTTCTTGAAGAGAACTCCACCCTCTACAATGTTTTTGATCTGGACGATTATTTTGTTGATAGGGACGAAGATAGTCTATATTTCTCCTCCGGTTACTTCAATATAAGGGTGGATATCAACGAGAATAACACAGTGGACATAACGGCTTTGGGGCATTGGACAGGCACTGAGCTCGTAACATTTAGAGCACGTGATCCCATAGGTGCCATAGCAGAAGATACCATAACCGTGACTGTCATACCAGTAAATGATCCCCCCGAGATATCTGGTGTGCCTGACCTATTTGTTCATCACGATTATTCCTATGCGTTTGATCTTTCGCCCTATATCTCCGATCCAGATAACATCACATCCGAACTTTTGATCTGGACCTCGGAGTCGACGGATTACATCTGGCTCCAACCTTACAACAGCCTAGGAATCGTGGTGAACTATCCCGAGTCCATGAACGGCACCACAATACTTGTGACGATCTTTGTATCAGATGGCAATGAGATCACCTCTCAGCAGATTCAGATAACCATCACGAACAATTTCCCACCAGAGTTGATATACAACCTGCCGGATGTTTTCTTTGATGAGGATACTTTTTTATGGAATGCGTTTCGTTTGAGCGACTATTTCCTCGACATTGATAGCGATATTTTGTACTATACCAACGGCACGAAGTTCATCAATGCCACAATCAATGCCAATCTGACAGTAGATTTTTCGGCTCCTGAGAATTGGTGCGGCTTTGAGATAGTAACATTCAGGGCCACGGACGAAACAGGAGCTTTAGTTGAGGACAAGATTCTCGTGGTAGTGGTGCCTGTGAACGATGCGCCAACAATGGAGAGCCTACCAAAGCAGGAGAAGGAGGAAGGAGAGCACTGGCTATTGGATCTTTCGCAGTATATCGATGATGTTGATAATAACGCAACTGAGCTTATAATCACCGTTTATAGCGAGGTTGGCCAAGGCTATGTAACCTTGGTGGGGACCGTCCTGATGTTCCAATATCCCGAGGGTATTCGCGAGGATGTCATAACCATCACGATTAGCGATGGTGAGCTGGAGGCGACCAGGAGTTTTATAGTAAGCATAAAGAGCTCTCCAGTGGTTGTACCCACCTTATGGGATCTGATTCCTTGGCCGTGGGTGTTTTTATTCCTTATTGGAACCATTAGTGGTGCCTTTGCATATTACAAGAAAAAGAGCAGGTATTGGGTTTATGAGGCCTTTTTAATCCATGAGGACGGACTGCCCATGGCCCATATTTCACATGAGGCTAGATCGGATTTGGAGGATGTGGTTGTAAGCGGTATGTTCACTGCGGTGCAGAACTTCATCAACGATACCTTCTCAGATCAAACGTCCGAGAAAGATTGGGAACTCGACAAGATGGAGTTCGGTGATCACAAGATCCTCATCGAGAGATCGCAGCATCTCTATTTGGCTGTGATATTCGAAGGTTACGGTCCTAAGCTTCGTAGCAGGGTGAAAAAGCTCCTTTTTGAAATCAACGAAGAGTACGGCAAGGTACTCGAGGACTGGGATGGGGTTATGGCTCAATTAGAGGGCATAAAGGCGATGACAGCTAGCTTAATCACCAAAAAAAGGAGTAAAAATCTTGAATCTGAATCTTTACCTGCTCAACCTCAATCCGAGCCTCAGGCGGAGGAATTTGAAGATGTATTGAATGGCTGGGAAGATACCAAAAAAGGGGGAGTGGAAGAACTTAACGAGTATTTGGAAAGTGTCGAGAAGGTCTTGCCGGAAATTGTGGGGGCTGAAGAAACGGAGCCCGAGGAAGTAGAGGTATT